>NZ_BAAALD010000003.1:3510-194759 GCF_039528095.1 Kitasatospora arboriphila | reverse complement strand
ACGCGGCGGAAACAGCGCGCCCGGCCCGGGCGCGGCCCCCCCGCGCCGGGGCCGTACTGCTGTACCGGACAGGCGGTCGGGTCAGACCCGGCCCATCTCCTCGGCGATCGCCGCGGCGAACGCGTCGATGTCGGCCTCGCTGGTGTCGAAGGACGCCATCCAGCGGACCTCGCCGGTGTGCTCGTTCCAGAAGTAGAAGCGGTAGCGCTTCTGCAGCCGCTCGCTGACCTCCCGCGGGAGGATCGCGAAGACCGCGTTCGCCTGGACCGGGCGGACGACCGTCACGCCGTCGATGCCGGTGACGGCCTGCTCCAGGCGCTTGGCCATCGCGTTGGCGTGGCCGGCGTTGCGCAGGTACAGGTCTCCGGCCAGCAGCGCCTCGAACTGCACCGAGACGAAGCGCATCTTCGAGGCGAGCTGCATCGACATCTTGCGCAGGAACTTCAGGTTGCGGACGCGCTCGGGGTTGAGCACGACGACGACCTCGCCCAGCATCAGGCCGTTCTTGGTGCCGCCGTAGGACAGCACGTCTACACCGGCGTCGGTGGTGAAGTCCCGGAACGGCACGCCCAGGGTGGCGGCGGCGTTGGCGAGCCGCGAGCCGTCCATGTGCACGAGCATGCCGTGCTCGTGGGCGTGGTCGCAGATGGCCTTGACCTCGTCGACCGTGTACACGGTGCCGAGCTCGGTGCTCTGGGTCAGCGAGACCGCCAGCGGCTGGGCGCGGTGCTCGTCGTCCCAGCCCCAGGCCTGCTGGTCGATCAGCTCGGGGGTGAGCTTGCCGTCCGGGGTGGGGACGGTGAGGATCTTGATCCCGGCGATCTTCTCCGGCGCACCGCACTCGTCCACGTTGATGTGCGCGGACTCGGCGGCGACCACGGCGCCCCAGCGCGGCAGCAGGGACTGCAGGGCGACCACGTTGGCGCCGGTGCCGTTGAAGACGGGGTACGCCTCGGCCCGGTCGCCGAAGTGGCGGCGGAAGACCTGCTGCAGGTGGGCGGTGTAGTCGTCCTCGCCGTAGGCGACCTGGTGGCCGCCGTTGGCGAGGGCGATCGCCGCGAGGACCTCCGGGTGGATGCCGGCGTAGTTGTCGCTGGCGAATCCGCGCACGGTGGTGTCGTGGTGCCGCACCGCGTCGGTGCGGGTGTCGTCGGTGCCGATGGTCATCGGGCTGTCAGCCACAGGTGCTGTCCGTTCAGTTCTGCTGCGGGGCGGTCCCAGAGGCCCGCCAGGGTCTCGGCCAGGTCGGCGGTGTCGGTGAAGCCGGCGAACTTGGCGTCCGGCTTCTCGGCACGCATCTCGGGAGAGACCAGGGCCTTGATCACCAGGATGGCAGCCGCGGCGGTGGGCGTTCCGTCCCCGGCGGTGGTCTCCTTCACGAAGGAGTCCGCCATGGCGAGCGTCCAGGCCTCGGTGGCCGCCTTCGCGGCGGCGTACGCCGCGCCGCCGGCGGTCGGCTTGTGGGCCGCGGCCGCGGAGACCATGGCGTAGCGGCCGCCGCTGCGGACCAGCGCGGGCTGGAAGGCCAGCGAGGTGTGCTGCAGGGTCCGCACCACGGTGTCGTGCAGGAAGTCCCAGTCGTCGATCCGGGAGTCGAAGAAGGTCTTGCTGCCGCGCCAGCCGCCGACCAGGTGGAGCAGGCCGTCGACGTGGCCGTGCTCGGCCTCCAGGTGGTCGGCCCAGTCGTGGACCTCCTGCGGGTCGAGCAGGTCGATGACCTGGCCGCTGACCTTCGCGCCGGGCACGGTGGTGCGCACGCTGTCGAGGGCCTTGTCGAGGCGCTGCTGGTCGATGTCGGCGCCGATGACGGTGGCGCCGGCGGCGGCGAGGCGCCGCATGGTGGCCTGGCCGGCGGGGCCGCTGGCCCCGGCGACCGCGATCACCTTGTCGTCGAGACGGGCGCTCACGCGGCGACCCCCTGGACACCGGTGCCGGTGATGCCGGTGGTGGCGGCGATGACGCCGCTCAGCTTCTTGGAGAGGGCCTCGTAGAACATGCTGAGGGGGAACTCGTCCGGCTTGACCGCGTCGCAGAGCGCCTTGTTGAGGGCCTTGCCGTCGGTGATGTCGAGCGGGAGCGCCTCGGCGCCCTTGGCCCAGGTGGAGGCGGGGTGCGGGGTGAGGTAGCGGGAGACGAGCTCGTAGGCGGCGATCCAGTGGGCCGTCTTCGGGCGGTCGATGCCGTCGCGGTAGAGGGTCTCGATCTCGCCGCAGAGCTGGTTGGTGACCTCGGCGACGCGGTCCCAGTCGATGGAGAGGCGGTTGTCGCGCCAGCGCAGCGCGTCGTGCTTGTGCAGGTAGGCGAAGAGCAGCTGGCCGCCCATGCCGTCGTAGTTGCGGACGCGGTCGCCGCTGACCGGGAAGCGGAACATGCGGTCGAAGAGGATCGCGTACTGGACGTCGCGGCCCTGGGCGTAGCCCTCGGCCTGCAGCTTCACGGCCTCCTTGAAGGCGGTGAGGTCGCAGCGGAGCTCCTCCAGGCCGTACATCCAGAACGGGCTGCGCTGCTTGATCATGAAGGGGTCGAACGGCAGGTCGCCGTGGCTGTGGGTGCGGTCGTGGATGAGGTCCCACAGCACGAAGGTCTGCTGGGCGCGCTCCTGGTCCTTGAGGAGGCCGGTGGCGTCCTCGGGGATCTCCAGGCCGAGCAGCTCGACGGCGCTGGTGGAGACGGCGCGGAAGCGGGCCGCCTCGCGGTCGCAGAAGATGCCGCCCCAGGTGAAACGTTCCGGCGCCTGGCGGACGGCCACGGTCTCCGGGAAGAGCACGGCGGAGTTGGTGTCGTAGCCGGCCGTGAAGTCGGTGAAGGTGATCGGCACGAACATCGGGTTGTCGAAGCGCTCGCGCTCCAGCTCGGCCAGCCAGTCCGGCCAGACGACCTTGAGCAGGACGGCCTCGAGGTTGCGGTTCGGGTTGCCGTTCTGGGTGTACATCGGGAAGACCACGAGGTGGTCCAGGCCGTCGGTGCGCTGCTCGGCGGGGTGGAAGGCGAGCAGCGAGTCGAGGAAGTCGGGCTCGCGGTAGCCGGTGTCGGCCCACTTGCGCAGGTCGTCCTGGACGGCGGCGAGGTACGCGGCGTCCTGCGGGAAGAGCGGGGCGAGCTCCTGCACCGAGGTGAGCACGGTCTCGACCAGCGGGTCGACCGTGCCGCGCTGGACGGTGGACAGGTCGATGGAGCCGTCCTTCGACTGCAGCGGGCGGAGGGACTCCACCGCGTCCTTCAGACGGAGCCAGGCGGGGTGGCCGGCCGGAGAGGCGGAAGCATCGCCAGCCACGGCGAGCGTCGGCGAAAGATTCTGCATCGGAGACTCACTTCGACAGGAGGTATTGCGACGTACCCACCATAGATACGAAAGGTTCTTCTGTTCAAGGGGGGTCTGCCGGGCAATCCTGCGGCGTATGGGGCTCACGGCGGGAGATCCGGCACTCCGGGGCGTCCCACGGGGCGGTCCGGAGTGGGTCGGAGGCCGCCGCATCCCGACCATCCCGCGCCCGCCGTGGCCCCGCCACCGGGGAGCGGCGGCGCCCGTCGGGGTGCGGTCCGGCCCCCGATCGGCCGGGCACTTCCGTGCGCCCCCCTGCGCGCCCTGCTGCCCGCCGCCCGGATCGGTGATCGTGGACGTACTGTCCGCTGGCACCGGTCGGGAGGGGCGCCGTGCACGGTCCGGCCGTCGTCACATGGATGCTGGCGGGGCTGGCCGCCGGCTCGGCCGCGCTGTGCGCGCTGCGCCTGCGCCGCCCGGGCTGTGCGGGGGCGCACCGCGAGGCGGACGCCGCCGAGGCGGCGATGGCGGTCGGCATGGCCGGGATGGCCGTACTGCCCGGCGCGGTCTGGGGCTGGCTCTTCACCGTGCTGGGAGGCGCCCTGGTGCTGGGGGCGGTCGCGGGGGGCGCAGGGCGCGTCCACCGCCTGCACCACGGGGTCGGGGCGCTCGCGATGGCGTACATGGCGCTGGCCATGGCCGCCTCGCCGGCCGCCCCCGCCCACCTGCACCACGCGGCGCCGGGCGTCCCCGGAGCGACCGGCACGCCGATGGGGCTGCCGGCGCTGACCGGTCTACTGCTCCTCTACTTCGGCGGGTACACGCTGTGGGCGGGCAGTCGGCTGCTGTCCGTGCCCGGGGCCGCGGGAGGCGCGGCAGGGGTGGTGGAGGGCGGCACCGTGCGGGCCTGCCGGGTGGCGATGGGCATCGGGATGTTCGCCATGCTCCTGACGCTCTGACGGCTTCCGCGGTGTTGACGGGGTGTCGTTGGTCACCTGTCCGCGGAAGCCGTTCCACCGGGGCGCGACGGAGCATAGGTTGGGGGCAGCGCACTGTCGCGCTCCTGATCGCTCCTCGGGGGAGCCCCTGCCATGACGGCCCTGCTGAGCCTGCTGCTGCTCGGACTGCTGCTCGCCACCGTGGCGCCGGGCCTGCTGGCCCGGGCCCGCTGGCCCGAGCGAGAACCCGTGCTGGCGCTGCTCGCCTGGCAGTCCCTCGTGGTGGCCGTGCTGCTGTGCTGTGTGCTCTCCCTGTTGCTGGCCTGTGCCGCCGCGCTGCCGGCGCTGCGCGTGGCGGTGTTCACGGGTGCGCCCTCGGGCGTCGAGGAGGCCTACGGCCTCGCGGGCGCCGAGGGCTGGGGCCGGCTGACGGCGGCCCTGCTGGCCCTGGGCGGGGTGCAGACCGCGGTGTCGCTGACCCGCGAGGTGCGCGCGGCCCGCGCGCTGCGCGAGGCGCGCCACGCCCAACTGGACGACCGGGCCCCGCAGTTGCCGGGCGAGTCGGCGGCCGAGCGGCGCGGCGGCGAGCGCCTGGTGGTGCTCGAGAACCTCCGTCCGGAGGCCTGGTCGCTGCCCGGCCCGGAGGCCCGGCTGGTGGTGACCACCGGTGCGCTGCAGCAGTTGACCGACCGTGAGCTGGCGGCGGTGCTGAGCCACGAGCGCAGCCACGTCCGCGCGCGGCACCACTGGCTCGCGCAGTGCGCCGAGGCGCTGGCGACCGGCTTCCCCGGGGTGGGCGTGTTCAGCGCCTTCCGGAACCAGGTCGGCGAGCTGGTGGAACTGGCCGCGGACGACCGGGCCGCCCGTCGGCACGGGCGGATCACCACGGCGCTCGCACTGGTGGAGATCAACGCCGGACGCGCGGTGTTCGGCTCGTGCCCGCCGAGGCAGCTCGCCCAGGCACCGCGCCGGGTGGACCGGCTGCTGGCGGGCGAGCCGCGGCTGCCGGTGCACCACCGGCTGCGGCTGACGCTGGCGGCGCTGGCCGCCCCGGCCGCGGTGGTGTTGCTGGCGATGGCGCCCGGGCTGGGCACACTGCTCTGACGAGGGCCCCCGACCACGGGGAGATCAGCCGGAAGACCGGCCGGGAGGTTAGTCGGGGATTCAGCCGAGGGTGCGGGCGAGCACCTCGCGGTGGATCGGCTGGGCCTCCTGGTACCGGGCGCGGCCCTCGTCGGTGAGCGCCACGAAGATCCCGCGCCGGTCGAGCTCGCACATGACCCGGGCGACCAGGCCGTCCTTCTCCAGCCGGCCGATCAGCCGGGACAGCGCGCTCTGGCTGAGGTGGACCGTCTGCGCTATCTCCTGGACCCGGAGCTTGCCCGGGCCGACCCGCAGCTCGTCCTCCCAGAGGCGCTCCAGCACCTCGAACTCGCTCATGCCGAGGCCGAACTGCTCGCCCAGCGTGCGGTCGAGCGCGCAGGAGACGGCGGCGTGACGCGCGAGGACGTCCCGCCACTCGAACACGAGGGCGGACTCTGGGGCGAGATCCGGTTCAGCCACCCGACCAGGATACCACATGCCCGCACATCTATTGCAGGCGCATTAAATTCACTTGCACTGAATGCACGTGCATGTAGTCTCGTGGCCATGACGACCGCATCTGACGACCCGTCGACGACCGGGGCCTGGAGCCCACGCCTGTGGGGCACCCTCGTCGTCCTCTGCGCCGCCCTCTTCCTCGACGCCCTCGACGTCTCGATGGTGGGCGTGGCCCTGCCCTCCATCGGTACCGACCTCCACCTGTCCACCTCCGCCCTGCAGTGGGTGGTGAGCGGCTACGTGCTCGGCTACGGCGGGCTGCTGCTGCTCGGCGGGCGGGCCGCCGACCTGCTCGGGCGGCGGCGCGTCTTCCTGGCCGCCCTCGCCGTCTTCGCCGCCGCCTCGCTGCTCGGCGGCCTGGTCGACGACGGCGGCCTGCTGATAGCCGCCCGGTTCCTCAAGGGCGTGAGCGCCGCCTTCACCGCCCCCGCCGGCCTGTCGATCATCACCACGACGTTCGCGGAGGGCCCGGCACGCAACCGGGCGCTCTCCATCTACACCACCTGCGGCGCCAGCGGCTTCTCGCTCGGCCTGGTGCTCAGCGGCCTGCTCACCTCGGCCGGCTGGCGCTGGACGTTCCTGATGCCGGTGCCGGTCGCGCTGGTGGCCCTGGGCGCGGCCGTCCGACTGCTCCCCCGTCAGCCCGCACCGGCCCGCGGCACCGCCGGGTACGACGCGGCCGGCGCGATCACCGGCACCGGCTCGCTGCTGCTGCTCGTCTTCACCGTCACCGAGGCGCAGAACGCCGGCTGGGCGAGCACCCGCACCATTGGCTCGCTCGCCGTGGTCGCCGTGCTGATGGCGCTCTTCCTGCTGATCGAGTCCCGGGCCGCCCACCCGCTGGTCCGGCTGGGGATCTTCCGCAACGGCGGGGTGAGCCGGGCCAACGTCGCGGCGCTGGCGGTGTTCGGCTCGTACGCCGGCTTCCAGTTCATCGCCACGCTCTACCTGCAGCGACTGCTCGGCTGGTCCGCGCTGGAGATGGCCCTGGCCTTCCTCCCGGCCGGTGCGCTGGTCGCGCTGTCGGCCACGAAGATGGGGGCGGTGGTCGACCGGTTCGGCACTGCCCGCCTGTTGCCGCTCGGCATCGGCTTCCTGACCGCGGGCTACGCGCTGTTCCTGCGTCTGGACGAGCACTCCGGCTTCCTCGGCCTGGTGCTGCCCAGCATGGTGCTGCTCGGCATCGGCTTCGCCCTGGCCTTCCCCTCCGTCAACATCGCCGCCACCAACGGCGTCGACGACGAGGAGCAGGGGCTGGCCTCCGGCCTGGTCAACACGGCCTTCCAGGTGGGCAGCGCGATCGTGCTGGCCGTGGCCACGGCCGTGATCACGGCGGGCAGCGACGGCGGCCTGAGCCCGCAGGCCCAGCTGGCCGGCTACCGGCCCGCGCTGCTGCTGGTGACGGCGGTCTCGCTGGGCGCCCTGGTGGTGACCCTGGTGGGCTGGGCCCTGGAGCGCCGCCGCACGGCAGCGCCCGTCGCGGCCGAGTCCATATCCGCGCACATCCCCCGGGCGGTTGCCGGGCCGGCCACGGCCGGAGGCTCCGACGAGGGGGAGGACGCCGAGGGCAGGGTGCTCGCCGACCGCTGACGCCCGACCGGCCGGGATCGACATCCGTCCAGGGCCGGGAACGCAGCAGCGCCGGCTCCACCAAACCCCCGTGTTGGTGGAGCCGGCGCTGCTGCGTGCGCTGCCGCCGAGGCCGTCCGGGCCCGGGCATACGGCCGCGCCGCGACGGGCTCGGCCAGTATATTGGCCCGGAGCCAGTCAACGTTCGGAGCAGACACGATGGCACCTCGCGGGGAATCGGTCAATGAGGAGATGCGCCGGCGATCCTGCCGCCGAATCATGCGCGCCACCGTCGAGCTCGTCGACCAGCACGGATACACAGGGACGACGCTCAGTGACATAGCGGAGCATGCAGGGCTCGCCCGCGGCCTGGTCTCGTACTACTTCGACGGCAAACGGCTGCTGATGCAGTCCGCCACCCACCGCCTGATGCACCTGGAGCTGGGCGCGGCACTGGCGGCGATGCCCGAGGGTTCCTCGCCGGAGGCACGGCTGGCACGGGCCATCGACGCCGTCCTCGGTCTCGCCATGGACCATCCGCGGGTGATGCGCGCACATCTGGCGCTGATCCTCGATCCGGACGTCGGCGCCTTCGTGCAGGATCCGGAGCAGCGGCAGTTGGGCGCGATCCTGCGGGGGCTGTTGAAGGACTGGGGCGCCCCGGATCCGGTCGCCGAGCACGCGGTGCTGCGCAGCGCGTTGATGGGCGGCTGCATCGGGGTGCTGCTGCCGGGGGCGTCCACGCCGCTGGCCCCGATCCGCGCGGATCTCTTCGCGCGCTACGGGCTCGCCTGGGAGCTGGGGGTGCCGCCGCAGCCCGAGGCGCCCGAGCGCGCCCAGGCATCCGTCCGCGGGGGGATCTCGACCCGGGCGTGACGGCCTGCCCCCGGGCACGCACGTCCGGGCCGGCTCGGGGCTGTCGGCCTCGTTCGGCGGGTCGATAATCGGCTCGTGGGCACCAGCCGCGATCTCGTCCGGGGCCGTGCGTGTTACGCCGCCGGGGCCTGGCGCGAGGCCTTCGAGAGCCTCAGCGCCGCCGACGGAGCCGCACCGGTGGGCGCCGACGACCTGGAGCTGCTGGCCAGGTCCGCCTACATGCTCGGGCTCGACGAGGACTACGTGGCCCGGCTGGAGCGCGCCCACGCGGATTGGCTGGACGCCGGTGACGTGCCACGGGCCGTCCGCTGTGCGGTGTGGATCGGCCACAGCATGCTGTTCCGGGGCCACGGCGCGCGGGCGAGCGGTTGGTTCTCCCTCGGTGAGCGCCTCCTGAAGGCCGACGGGCGGGACTGCGTCGAACGCGGGTACCTCCTGATCCCCGTGTGGCTGGCCCAGATGGGCGGCGGCGACTGGCAGGCCGGCCACGCGACGGCGGCCGAGGCTGCCGAGGCCGGTGAGGCGTTCGGCGACGCCGACCTGGTGTGGTTGGCGCGCGACGAACAGGCCCGGGCCCTGGTGAACCTGGACCGTGTGCACGAGGGCCTTCGCCTGGTGGACGAGACGCTCGTGGTCGTCGAGTCCGGTGCGCTGTCTCCGATCGTCAGCGGCATCGTCTACTGCAACACCATCAGCTTCTGCCACGACCTGTACGAGCTGCGCCGACTGCGCGAGTGGACGGGCGCCCTGACCCGGTGGTGCGAGCGCCAGCCGCAGATGGTCGCGCACAACGGACTGTGCCTCGTGCACCGGGCCGAGGTGATGCAGTACGGCGGTGCCTGGACCGCCGCGCTCGACGAGGCCCGCCGCGCCGCCGAACACTTCACCCGGGGTGTGCTGAACCGGATCGCCTGCGGGCAGGCCCACTACCGGCAGGGCGAGATCCACCGGCTGCAGGGCCGCCCGGCCGAGGCCGAGGCCGCCTACCGGGAGGCCAACCGCTGCGGGTTCGAGCCGCAGCCCGGGTTCTCCCTGCTCCGGTTGGCGCAGGGCAACGGCGAGGCGGCAGCGGCCACGGTCCGCCGCGCCGTGTCCGAGCACACCCGGGACCTGGAGCGGGCGGCCCTCCTCCCGGCGTACGTCGAGATCATGCTGGCCGGCGGCGACATCGACGCCGCGGCCGAGGCCGCCCGCCGGTTGAAGGCCGTCGCGGAGCGCCAGGACGGCGACGTGCTCCGCGCGGCGGCGGCGTACGGCGTCGCCTCCGCGGCACTGGCCGGGGGCGACGCCTCCGCCGGTCTCGCCGCGGCTCGGCGGGCGTGGCGCGGGTGGCAGGAGCTCGAAGTGCCGTACGAGGCCGCGCGGGCGCGCGTCCTGGTGGCGCTCGCCTGCCGTGCGCTCGGTGACGGCGACACCTCCGATCTGGAGCTCCAGGCGGCCCGCACGGTCTTCGTCGGGCTCAAGGCCGGGCCGGACGTCGCCCGTCTGGATTCCCTCGCCCGTGGCGGACCGGGCACGCACCCGGGCACCGGCGCAGGTGGGGACCCGGTCACGGGGCCGGCCGGCTACGGTCTCTCGCCACGCGAGGTCGAGGTGCTCCGGGAGGTGGTCGGTGGTGCGACCAACCGGCAGATCGCCGTCGCCCTGGTGATCAGCGAGCACACCGTCGCCCGGCACCTGCAGAACATCTTCGGCAAGCTGGGTGTCACCTCCCGCACGGCGGCGAGCACCTTCGCGCTGGAGCACGGCCTGGTCTGAGCCGGATGGCCAGGATTGACCATGCCTCCCCGCACCGGATCGGTGCCGGATTGGTGAATGTGCGCGACGCGGTGTCCGCCCCCGCGGACCTAGCGTCGAACTGTCCGAAGGGGAGGGCCGGCAGTGAGGAGGACTCCCCATGTACGTCGTGGTCCAGCACACGATCCTCGACCCGGAGACCGCATTCTCCCGTGGCCGGGCCCTCATGAGCGGCAGCGGAGCGCCGGACGGCACCCGGGTGCTGCAGTTCTACCCGCATGTCGGGGGCTCCGCCGTGACGTGCCTCTGGGAGACGGAGTCCGTCGGCGACGTCCAGCGCTTCGTCGACACGACCCTCGGGAATTCCAGCACCAACCTCTGCTACGAGGTCGATGCGGATCGGGCGTTCGCCGACCGCCCGCTCGGCCTGCGCCCGTCACCGGCTCCGGTCGCCCACCCCGGCCTGTCCGGCACGTCCTAGGCGTGTCGCCGAAAAGAACGGTCGGGCACCCGAGGGGTGCCCGACCGCCTTCTGCCGCGTTCGCCGGCTCAGCGCTCCTTGAGGATCGAGGTGAGCAGGTCCACGGTCTGATCGGGCGTCAGGCTGTCGACGCAGAGCCGCTCCATCACCTGGATGTAGGCGTCGACGTCGTCGCGCTTGTCGAGGTAGAGGGCGCTGGTGAGCTGCTCCAGGTAGACGACGTCGGCCAGGTCCTGTTCGGGGAACCGCAGGATGGAGAAGGCGCCGCTCTCGCCGGCGTGGGCGCCGAAACGGAACGGCATGACCTGGATGGTGACGTTGGGCCGGTCCGCCATGTCGATCAGGTGCTGCACCTGGGCCCGCATCACGGCCGGGCCGCCGACCGGGCGGCGCAGCGCGGCCTCGTCGATGACGGCCCACAGGTGCGGGCTCCGACCCTCCGTCAGCAGGGTCTGCCGGCGCATCCGGAGGCTGACCCGGCGCTCCAGTTCCTCGGCGCCGATCGCCGGGCGGCTCTGGCCGAAGACCGCGCGGGCGTACTCCTCCGCCTGCAGCAGGCCGGGGATGAACTGCACCTCGTAGGTGCGGATCAGCGCGGCGGCCTCCTCCAGACCGACGTAGGTCTGGAACCAGCCGGGCAGGACGTCGTTGAAGCTGTGCCACCAACCGGGCTTGTTCGCCTCGCGGACCAGGCCGAGCAGGGCCTCGCGCTCCGTGGCGTCGTCGACGCCGTAGAGGCTGAGCAGATCGGCGACGTCGCGCTCCTTGAAGGAGACGCGGCCGAGCTCCATACGGCTGATCTTCGACTCGGAGGCGCGGATGGTGTAGCCGGCGTCCTCGCGGGTGATGCCCCGTCCCTCGCGCAGGCGCCGCAGCTGCGAGCCGAGGAGGATACGGCGCACCATCGAGCCCCCGCCGGGCTGAACTGTGGTCATGCGGTCGGAAACCTCCACCTCGGGTCAAACAGCGCACAGTCTGCCATCAGTTGGGCGCGCTCGGTGCCCGTAGTGGCGCAACGATCTACTACTTCTGCATCACATCCTCCATCTTGCACGTGCATCTGGCGCTTGCATATGCCAAACATGCGACTGCACGTGAATCGACTCTTGCATCTGCAGTGGGCGCAGAGGACCATGGTGCACGTGCACTTGCACGCACCTGACAACTCCGCGGGCTTCGCGTCGACCGAACGCGCGACCCCACATGCCCTCCCGGCCGCGCCCCTGTGCGGCCGGGAGTTCGTGTGCGGGTGCGGGCTTACCGGCGGGCGGCCGAGCGGCCGAGCGAGTCGGAGGTGACCGGCATGACCCGGGTGGGTCCCGCCGTGTCCGCCCCCTTATGGGAGGAGCTCTTCATGAGCACCGGTACGGCCATCGCTGCCGACCCGTACGTGGTCAGCTGTACCCTCGCCCCTCGCTACGAAGCCGTCAGATCGGCACGCGACTTCGCCAGGACCACCTTGCGGAACTGGGGACTCGACTCGCTCTTCGACGATGTCGCCCTGGTCGCCTCGGAGTTGGTGACCAACGCGCTGCGGCACGCCGTGGGCGCGCTGCCCGACGGCTGCGGCGCCCCGACGGCGCAGGTGCCCGCACAACTGGCCCGCCCGCAGGGCCTGGAGGGCCGCACCCCCATACGCATCAGCCTGGTGCACCGGGCGCCGCAGGTGGTGTGCGCGGTGAGCGACCCCAGTAGTCAGGGTCCGGTGGCGCGCGAGGCGGACTTCGTGGCGGAGTCCGGCCGCGGACTGCACCTGGTCGATTCCTTCAGCACGTCCTGGGGCTGGCACCCGCTGGCCGGGGCGGGCAAGGTCGTCTGGGCGCTGTTCGAGGCCGCACCCGCGGTCGGGACCGGCCGGCACCGCTCGGTCTGAGCCGGTCCGCACCGAGCCCCACCCGGACCGGACGCGGACCGGAACCGGCCAGGACGGGCAACGGCCGCGACGCCGGTTCGGACGGGCGGAGGGTACGGGCGGGTCGGGCGGAGGGGACCCGATCGGCGACCTCGCACCGCACGGGCGGGCACCGCGACCGCAGGGAGACGGTCCACGGACGCCGCGCCGCGGAGCGGTCGGCCCGCACGCGCGAGGTCCGACAGTAAGGAGAGGTCGGAAAGACCTCGGACCCGCACGGGGCCGGGCACGCAGCCGGGCCGTCGCGGCGTCCCCCACGACGGCCCCCGGAACGGGAAGCCCGAACACCCGGGCCCACCGGGTGCGGCGGGCCGACGGACGGTCAGGTCGCCAGGTGGTCGAACTCCCCGTCCTTGGCGCCGAGGAGCAGTGCGGCTATCTCGGCCCGGGTGTAGATGAGCGCCGGGCCGTCCGGGAACCGGGAGTTGCGCATCGCCACCTCGCCGCCCGGAAGGGCCGCGAACTCGACGCAGTTGCCCTGCGAATTGCTGTGCCGGCTCTTCTGCCAGACGACCCCGTCGAGGTCCGCAGCCGCCATGCCGTTGTACGTGTCACTCATCGTTGTCTCCCTGAGCCTGGCGTTCGCCTCACTTGACGTGATGATAGCTGGCCTGCACGTGCATCAGCACGGGACAAAGCGCGTGCATCTGACTCATCAGTAGCGTCGAACAACCGCACCGTGCGCCGGGCAAAGCAGGTCAAACCAGAGCAGACGTCACGGCAAACGATCACCGTACGTATGGGCTGCTCTGCGTCCCGTGGATCTTGACGCTCGCCGCCGGGCTTTACGCGCAGTCACATCGGCCACTGTGATGAGCATCACGCACCCGGACACCAGTGCGTACAGCGCTTTGCCGGTGTTTGTCCGACCTTGTGCCGTCACCACCAACCCCTCACGGGAGTCGACTGCAGTAAGGGCCCCGGTATGTCCTACGATCTCCGCCATGAGCACCGCAGCCATCCCGGGCGCGCCACTGCCCGTCCGTACGCCAGGCTCCCGTGCGCGGGGGCGCCACCGCCGTCCCGAGCGCCCCGAGGTCCCGGCCGGCTCCCCGGCCCTGCTGCTGGCCGTCCCGGCCACGGCCGGGCCCGAGGCCCGCCCGATCGTCGACGAGCTGCTCTCCATCGTGCGCGGCGAGCAGCCGGGCATCGAGATCGCCGCCGGCTACCTCGCGGCCGAGTCCGAGGACGCCCCGACCGTCTCCGACCTGCTGGCCATGGCGGCCGGCAACGGCGCGCCGCCGCCGATCGTGGTGCCGCTGCTCCCCGGTCCGCACGGTTTCCTGACGGAGCTGCACGAGGTGGCCGCGGCCGCCGGCTCTCCGGTGACCGACCCGCTGGGCCCGCACCCGCTGCTCGCCGAGGCCGTGCACGTCCGTCTCTCCGAGGCCGGTCTGGCCCGCGCCGACCGCGCCCGCCTGTTCGCGATCGCCACCTCCGCCGACGGCGTGGTCCTGACCGTCTCCGGCGGCGAGGACGCCGCCGCGGCCGCCGGGATCACCGGCGTGCTGCTCGCCGCGCGCCTCGCGGTGCCGGTGGTGGACGCCGCCCTCGACGTCCCGGGTTCGGTCGCCGCCGCGGTCGACCACCTCAAGGCGACCGGTTCCGAGCGCCCGGCGCTCGCCCCGCTGGTGATCGGCCCGGAGGCGGACTCCGAGCTGCTGGCCACCGCCGCCGAGGAGACCGGCTGCCCGAGCGCCGCCCCGCTGGGCGCCTACCCGGCCGTCGGCCAGCTGATCGCCTCCACCTACCTGGCCGCGCTGCCGCCGCGACCGGTCGACGAGGAGGTGCTGGCCGCCGCCGAGGCCGCCGCTCAGGCCGAGGCCGAGGAGACTGCCGCCGAGCAGTGAGCGGTGCGCGGCCCCCGGCCGCGCACGCCGTGAATCGACGAGGGGCCCCGACCGCACCAGGTCGGGGCCCTCCGCGTGTCCCGGGCTTCGGGCCGCAGCGCTCGGGCCGCAGGGCTCGGGCCGCAGGACTCGGGGTCCCTCCGTTGCGCGGACCTCGGGCCGCGGGTTCAGACGGGCAGCCGCCGGGTCGGTGCCGCCGCGTCGGCGAGCCGGATCGCGGGGGTGACGACCGCCCGGGGCGGCCCGTCCACTGCGGCCGGTGCGGCAGCGGCGTTCCACTCGGCCTTGCCCGGGCCCGGCCGCAGCTGCACGGCCTGCCGTTCACCGGCCTTGCGCAGGACGATCCGGGCCGGTTCTGGTGCCTGCGGGTCGAGCCACACCTCGTTGCCGCCGAAGGAGCAGTCCAGCACGGCGATATCGTCCGGCTCGCCGTCCGCGGTGGCCCGGAACGCGACGCCGGCCTTCCGATAGCCCGTCAGGTGGCTCCGACCGATCGTCACCGTCGTTCCGGCGAGCTGGTGTTTGGCCGTGGCGACCGCGTAGTCGGACTGGCCCGCGGCGTCGATCAGCAGGCCGTCGAAGACGGTGCCCTTGTCCCGGCCGAGCGCGTGCACGGCCACTCCCCCGGCGCCGTTGCCGTACAGCACGCCGCCGTTGTAGTCGAAGTCGTTGAGGTAGGCGCCGTGCTCGACGCCCCAGCCGCCGTTGTGGTACGCGACGAAGCGTTCCAGGGTGTGGTGGTGACGGGCGTTCAGCCAGACGAAGAGGCCGTTCTCGAGGTTGTTGTGGGCCAGGCAGCGCTCGAAGGTCCAGACGCCCTCGCTGGTCTCCGGCCACTCGTAGCCCGAGGCGCCGGTGGCGCCCTGGACGCCGACGGCCACGCAGTCGCGGGCGGTGCCGCCGGTGCCGGCGCCGAGCGAGAAGCCGGTGAGCCGGTAGCCGCGGGGGTTCGGCTCGTGGACGGTGCGGGAGGCCACGCAGGACTCGTAGGTGATGTCGTCGGACGGCGCCTGCGGGGTGCGGGTGTCCAGCGGGCCGTCCCACCAGTAGGCGTCCTCCCAGGTGTTGTGGCTGATGCAGCTGCGGAAGGTGATGCCGTGGCTGGCGTGCGGGACGAAGGCGTGGCTGCCGCTGTCGCGGACCACCACGCCCTCGACGACGGTGCCGCGGGAGGTGTCGCCGAGCATGTGGAAGTGCAGGCCGTACCGGCCGAGCACGGGCTCGGTGACCGGCGAGCCGTTCCAGGTCTCCTTGCCCGGCTGCCGCGGGCCGAGCCAGCGCAGCGCGGCGTGCCGGACGTCGGCCCGGCGCGAGCTGGTCAGGTGGACGTGGGCACGGCCCTCGGCGGTGCCCTCGATCCGGACGCTGCGGGTCAGGTTGAGCACCTCGGCGCCGACCGCGACGCCGCCGCCGGCGGTCACCCGCGGGTGCGGGTGTGCCAGGGGTGCGGTCAGCGTGACGGTCTTGCCGTCGACCCGTCTGATCGTGCACAGATCGTACCGGGTGGAGAATTCGTCCTCGCTCGGGGGTCCGGTCGGCGTGACGGCCAGCTCGTCGCCCGCCCGCCAGCCGACGGGCGGCTCGGCCAGCCGCAGCTCGGTGTCGCCGGCCCGCAGCGCGGCGGCGGCGCGGACCCAGGCGGTCTTGGCGGCGCCGTCCAGCCGCAGGTAGCCGGTGCCGGTCACCCAGAGCCCGGTGTCCCCCTCCACCACCGTCATGCCGCCGCCGCGGAAGCTTTGTTCGTTTACGGACGGAAATCTCAGGGTGTGCACGGAGCCGTCCGCCGGGGCCAGCGCCAGGACGCCGCGGACCTCCACGGCGCCCGCGGAGGAGAGCGTGAGGCTGCGCCCGGGGGCGAAGACCAGCGAGCCGCCCGGCTCGACCACCAGGGAGCCGATCGACGCGTCGGCGTCCAGCAGGACGCGGTCGGCGATCCTGACGGCGCTCCTCACCCCGGGGACGGCGCCGCCCCAGCCCGCCGGGTCGGACCAGCGGCGGCCCGTCAGATCGACCGGGGAGGGCGAGGGGTCGACAGGAGCCGGGGCAGCCCGCGCATGCCCGGCAGAGGGCCCTCCGGAGGCCGCGGGGAGGGGCGTGGCCGCCGACGCCGGCGCGGCCGACGAGGCGAGCGCACGGCGGGCCAACTCGCCGCCGCCGACCGCGGCCGCGGCGGTGGAGATCCCGAGCCAGACGAGCATCCTGCGCCGGCCGACCCGGCGGTGCGGCGCCGGCCGTCGCGGCACTCCGCCGGACTCCGCCTCCCGGTGCTGCCCGTGGTGATCCATGAGCGGTCGACCCCTCCCCCGGGCCGTCGCCCGGCCCCCCGTCCTGAAGCATAAACAGGCCGGTTTTCCCGGAAGGGCCTTGCCGGAAATCGACAGAAGTCGATCACGAAAAGATCAAGGGGTCGATCATGGAATATACCAAGATCGGCTGTGACCGGCATCACACATGTTTGCGGTTTGAACTTAACTCTGTCTAATGTCCTCCCACGTTCGTGGTCACACGGACCCAGTTGGCCCGAACGCCGAGTCCTGCCGGCGGTCCGACTGGCAATGCGAAACGCACTTCGGCAGGGGCGGGGGAACCAGGTAAGTCGCCCGGGAGCGGTCCAGCACCGCTCCCCGGCTTGGGGTGAAGCCGCACGCGCGGAAACGGCGAGGGATCGCCGGATCCTGCGCGCGCGGCCGGGCAACTCCAGCCCGAATCCGACAGCTCACCTCGCAGGCGTGGGAGAGGAACGCTGCTTCATGCTGTCCATCAACTCCAAGCGCGGCCGCCGCATTCTCGCCACCACCGGCGTCGTCGGCATCGGCCTCAGCATCCCGTCGCTGGCCGCCGGCACCGCCTCCGCCGCCTCGGTCTCCACCTGGGACAAGGTCGCCCAGTGCGAGTCCTCCGGCGACTGGCACATCAACACCGGCAACGGCTTCTACGGCGGCCTCCAGTTCACCAACAGCACCTGGACCTCCTTCGGCGGCGGCAGCTACGCCTCCCGCGCCGACCTGGCCACCAAGGACCAGCAGATCGCCGTCGCCGAGAAGGTGCTGGCCGTCCAGGGCCCCGGCGCCTGGCCCGTCTGCTCCGTCAAGGCCGGCCTGACCAAGGGCGGTCCGGCCCCCGAGATCAACACCGGCGGCTCCGCCTCCACCCCGGCCCCGGCGGCCACCACCCCCGCCAAGCCGGCCGCCCCGGCCGCGCCGGCCGCGCCGGCCGCCTCCACCGGCTCGACCGCCTCCACCGGCACCTCGCAGGACGGCAAGGCCTGGCAGGGCCAGAAGTCCCGGCAGGGCCAGTGGAGCCACGGCGCCACCTACACCGTGCGGGCCGGCGACTGGCTGTCGACCATCGCCGAGCACAACCACGTCCAGGGCGGCTGGCAGAAGCTCTACGAGATCAACAAGTCGGTCCTGAAGAACGGTCCGCACACCATCTACCCGGGCCAGAAGCTGTCGCTGGGCACCCCCGCCAAGGCGTCCTCCACCCCGGCCCAGGCCGCCCCGGCCGCCGCCAAGCCGGCGACCACCGCGGTCAAGGCGAGCACCACCACCACGACCGCGCAGACCGCCACCGGCTCCAAGGCCGCCGCGGTCAACTTCGCGCTCTCCAAGGTGGGCCAGGCCTACATCTACGGCGGCACCGGCAACGGCGGCTGGGACTGCTCCGGCCTCACCCAGGCCGCGCTGCGCGCCGCGGGCATCTCCGTCCCGCGCGTCGCCGCCGACCAGGCCGACTACTCGACCCGCGTCTCGCTGGACAACCTGCAGCCGGGCGACCTGCTGTTCTGGTCCAACAACGGCAGCAACTCCGGCGTGCACCACGTCGCGCTCTACATCGGCGACGGCAAGTACGTCGAGGCCGCCAACCCGAGCGCCGGCGTCCGCGTCCAGACCATCGCCAACTGGGCCCCGGACTTCGCCGGCCGGGTCTGAACCGCCCCTCCCGGCGTCACACACGCCGGGGCAGGCGCCCGAAGCCGTACCTGGGTCCCTCGGCCCGGGCGCTCCTCTCCCCCTCCGCAGCCCCGGAGCGGCCTCCCGCCGCCCCGGGGCTGCGGCCTGCCCGCGCGGATAGGCTGACGCTCCCACGGAGTTGAGGAGCCGCCATGGCAGCGAAGGTCACCGTCACGCTGGACGCCGATCTGGCGATCGAGGTCATGCTGGCCGTCGGGGCGGGCAACCCGCAGGACGCGGTGGAGCTGATCGTCCGCGACTACCTGGCCCGCAGCCGCCGCACCGAGGCCCGCACCGGCGACGCCGCCGACGCCGAACGCACCACCCGCCCCCACCGCACCGTCGAAGAAGGCTGAGGCACACGCCCAGGGGGGATCAGCCGCCAGGGGCGCCGGGCCGACCACCAGGTGCCCCCACGCGCCCCTGGGTCGTTGCCCGCGCCCCTGAATGGTTGCCCCGCACTTCTGGGGGGTTGCCCCGCGCCCCTGGGCCCTGCCCCCGGAAACGCCCTGCGGCCCCGGAGAGAGGGCTCTCCGGGGCCGCAGGGGTGTGCCTCGGGCCCGTCGGGCCCGGTGGCGGGGTCAGCGCACGCTGGCCCCGGTGGAGCCGCGCATCACGAGCTCCGGCTGGAACATGAACTCCGCGCGCTGCGCGGGGTTGCCGCCGACCTCCTCCAGCAGGGCGTCCACGGCCGCGATGGCCATGGCCTCCACCGGCTGGCGGATCGTGGTCAGCGGCGGCTCGGTGAACGCTATCAACGGCGAGTCGTCGAACCCGACCACCGAGACGTCCTGCGGTACCGCGAGGCCGCGCTGCCGGGCCGCCCGGATCGCGCCGAGCGCCATCATGTCGCTGCCGCACACGATCGCCGTGCAGCCCTTGTCGAGCAGCACGCCGGCCGCGGCGTGCCCGCCCTCCACGCTGAACAGCGTGTGGTGGATCCAGCCGTCGGCCTCCTCCTCGGTCACGCCGAGCAGTTCCTGCACGGCCGCCCGGAAGCCCTCGACCTTCCGGAGCACCGGCACGAAGCGCCGCTGCCCGATCGCGAGGCCGATCTTGGTGTGGCCGAGCTCGACCAGGTGCTGGACGGCCATCCACATCGCGGCGCGGTCGTCCGGGGAGATGAACGGCGCGGCGATCCGCTCGCTGTAGCCGTTGATCATCACGAACGGCACCTGGCGGCCGATCAGCTTGTTGTACCGCTCGTGGTCGGCGGTGGTGTCGGCGTGCAGTCCGGAGACGAACACGATGCCGGACACCCCCCGCTCCACCAGCAGTTCCACGAGCTCGTCCTCGGTGGAGCCGCCGGGGGTCTGGGTGCACAGGACCGGCGTGTAGCCGTGCCGGCTGAGCACCTGCTCGATCACCTGCGCGAGCGCCGGGAAGATCGGGTTGTTCAGCTCCGGGATGATCAGGCCGATCAGACCCGCACTGCGCTGCCGCAGCCGGGTCGGCCTCTCGTACCCGAGCACGTCGAGAGCGGCCAGTACGGTCTGGCGGGTGGTCGCGGAGACGCCCGCCTTGCCGTTGAGGACGCGGCTGACGGTGGCTTCACTGACCCCCGCCTGCGCCGCGATGTCCGAGAGTCGCGCCGTAGTCACGATCCCAGAGCCTATTGCAACCATCTCAGACCGCCCACCATACGGTGCTGTCCGCTGCCAGCAGAATCTCTCCGTCCACGGCCTCGGTGTCCGCGGAGGACAGCAGGATACGTCCGGGAGCGGCCATCCGGACCGGCGCAGCGGTGGTGTTGGAGGTGCAGACGAAGGAGCCCTGCGCGCTGTCCCGGCGGAAGGCGAGCACGCCCTCCGGCGCGTCCAGCCAGGTCACCTCGGTGCCGGCGCCGAGCGCGGGGTGCTCGCGGCGGACGGCCAGCGCGGAGCGGTAGAGCTCCAGGGTGGAGGTCGGGTCGCCGGTCTGGACCTCCACGCTGAGGTCGGCCCACTCGGCGGGCTGCGGCAGCCAGCTCGGACCGCCCGCGGCGGGGCCGAAGCCGTACGGGGCCTCGGTGCCGGACCACGGGATCGGTACCCGGCAGCCGTCGCGGAAGCCGTCCTGGCCGGAGGCGCGCAGGAAGGACGGGTCCTGGCGGACCTCGTCCGGCAGGTCGGTGACGTCCGGCAGGCCGAGCTCCTCGCCCTGGTAGACGTAGGCGGAGCCGGGCAGGGCCAGCATCAGCAGGCTGGCGGCGCGGGCGCGGCGCAGGCCGAGCTCGCGGTCGCCGGCGGTGCGGATCTGGGTGCCGAGGCCGGGCTCGTTGGCGAAGCGGGTGGCGTGCCGGGTGACGTCGTGGTTGGAGAGCACCCAGGTGGTGGGGGCGCCGACCGGGCGCATCGAGTCGAGCGAGACGTCGATCACCTCGCGCAGCTCGTCCGCGGACCAGGAGGTGCCCAGGTACTGGAAGTTGAACGCCTGGTGCAGCTCGTCGGGGCGGACGTAGTTGGCGGTGCGCTGGACGGTCGGGGTCCAGGCCTCGGCGACGCCGATCCGCTGGCCCGGGTACTCGTCGAGGATCTTGCGCCAGTCGCGGTAGATCTCGTGGACGCCGTCCTGGTCGAAGAAGGGCATCACGTCGTTGCCGAGCAGCTTGAGCTGGTCGCCCTCGCCGCCGATGTCGGGCAGGCCGGCCTGCTTGACCATGCCGTGCGCGACGTCGATCCGGAAGCCGTCGACGCCCATGTCCAGCCAGAACCGCAGGATCGAGCGGAACTCGTCGGCGACGGCCCGGTTCTCCCAGTTGAAGTCGGGCTGCTCGGGGGCGAAGAGGTGCAGGTACCACTCGCCCGGGGTGCCGTCCGGGTTGACGGAGCGGGTCCAGGCCGGGCCGCCGAAGATCGACTCCCAGTTGTTGGGCGGCAGCTCGCCGTTCTCGCCCTTGCCGGGGCGGAAGTGGTAGCGGTCGCGCAGCGGGGAGCCGGGGCCCTCGCGCAGCGCGCGCTGGAACCACTCGTGCTGGTCGGAGGAGTGGTTGGGGACGAGGTCGACGATGATCCGCAGGCCGAGCGCGTGCGCGTCGCGGATCAGCCCGTCGGCGTCCAGCAGGGTGCCGAACATCGGGTCGACCGCGCGGTAGTCGGAGACGTCGTAGCCGGCGTCGGCCTGCGGGGAGGCGTAGAAGGGGGAGAGCCAGACCGCGTCGACGCCGAGGTCGCGCAGGTAGGGCAGGCGGCTGCGGATGCCCGGCAGGTCACCCATGCCGTCGCCGTTGGAGTCGGCGAAGCTGCGGGGGTACACCTGGTAGATGACCGCGTCCCGCCACCAGCCTCTGCTCGCGCCCGCACTCGCTGCGATGGGCTCGGCGGCGGTAGCGGGGGCGGGCCGGGAGGCGTCGGCCAGGTTCTGGGTCATGGGTCAGTCATCCCTTGGGGAATCGCGGCGAACGGAGCGTGGTGTGACGGTACGTCGGACCGACGGCCTCGGCGGGTGCTTCGGCCGTTCGGTGCGTGCGTTCGTCAGGACTTGGCCGCACCTGCGGTGAGTCCGGTGACGAGGTGGCGCTGGACGAGGTAGAAGACCAGTGCGGCGGGCAGCGCGATGAGCACCGAGGTGGTGGCCATCAGCTGCCACTGGTGGTCGTGCTCGCTGATGAAGGACTGCAGGCCGACCGCGAGCGTGTACTTGTCCGAGCTGAGCATGAAGGTCGAGGCGAAGGCGACTTCGGCCCAGGCGGTGAGGAAGGAGTAGAAGGCGGCGACGGCCAGGCCAGGGCGGGCCAGCGGCAGGATCAGCCGCCAGAAGGTGCCGAACGGGGAGAGCCCGTCGACCCGGCCGGCCTCGTCGATCTCCACCGGGATGGTGTCGAAGTAGCCCTTCAGCAGCCAGGCGCAGTACGGGACGGTGGTGCCGGAGTAGACCAGGATCAGGCCGAGGTAGCTGTCCAGCAGCTGCAGGTTGGACAGGATGTAGTACATCGGCACGATCAGCACGGCGATCGGGAACATCTGGGTCACCAGCAGCGTCCACATCAGCTGCTTGTGGCCGGCGAAGCGCATCCGGGAGACGGCGTAGCCGGTGCTGGCGGCGAGCATGACGCCGACGACCGTGGTGCCGCCGGCGACGATCACCGAGTTGCCGAACCAGCTGAAGAAGTCGGTGTGGTTGAGCACCTTGTCGTAGTTCGACAGGGTCGCCTTGCCGAGGATCTGCCCCGGGTGCAGGTAGTCCATGTCGTCCGGGCCCAGCGAGATGTAGGCGATGTAGACGACGGGGAAGAGCGCGATCAGGCTGGCGGTGATCAGCGCGAGGTGGCTGAGCACGGAGGCGACGGGGCTGCGCTGCTCGCGGCTGCGGACCTTGGCCGGGCGGGCGGCGTGGGCGGCCGCGGGGCGGGCGGCCGGTCGATCGGTGGTGGTGGTCATCGGGGTACCTGCCTCGTGGATGTCGCTGGTCTGCTGGATGCTCGCGGCGCTCAGCCGTTCGCCTGCTCGTTGCGGGCGAGCCAACGGCGGTAGAAGCTGGTGAAGACGATCAGGAGCGAGAGCAGCAGGACGCCGTAGGTGGCGGACTGCGCGTAGTCGCGGGGCATCTGGCCGAAGCCGAGGCGGTAGGCCCAGGTGACCAGGATCTGGGCGTCGGGCGCGCCGTTGCCGAACAGCAGGAAGATGACGGCGAACTGGTTGAAGGTCCAGATCACGCCGAGCAGGACGACGGTGCTGCTGACGGTGCGCAGGCCCGGCAGGGTGACGTAGCGGAAGCGCTGCCAGGGGCTGGCGCCGTCCATCTCCGCGGCCTCGTAGAGCTCGGCCGGGATGGACTGCAGGCCGCCGAGGAGCGAGACCATCATGAAGGGCACGCCGACCCAGGTGTTGACGGCGACGGCGGCGGCCTTCTGCGCGAACGGGTCGGAGAGCCAGCCGGGCTCGGGCAGGCCGACCGAGCCGAGGACGGCGTTGATGGCGCCGCCGTCGGCGAGCATCAGGCGCCAGGAGAAGACGGTGACGAAGGTCGGCACGGCCCAGGGCAGGATCAGCAGCATGCGGTAGAGGCCGCGGCCGCGGAGCTTCTGGTTGAGCAGCATGGCCAGCGCCAGGCCGATGGTGTAGTGCAGGACGACGCAGATGGCCGTCCAGGCGATCGTCCACACGAAGTGCGACCAGAAGCGGTCGTACGAGCCGGGGCCCCAGAGCACGTCGGCGTAGTTGTGCAGGCCGACGAACTTGAAGCTGTCCGGGATGTGGTTGACGCCGATCTGGCGGCCGGTGTTGAGGCTGGTGGCGTCGGTGAGCGTCAGGTAGACGCCGCGCACGAGCGGGTAGCCGACCAGCACGCCGAGCACGACCACGACCGGCGCGATCATGGCGTAGGCGTACCAGTACTTGCTGTACGAGAGCTTGATGCGCTCCACGAGGCCCGGACGCGGTTCGCGGCCGCGGCTGCTCTTGCCGGGAGCGCCCTGCACGGCGACTGCCATTGTTGACACCTTTTCGGGAGGTCCGCCGCCTCGCGTCGGCGACTGGGTCTTCGTACGGGGGCGGCCGGGGGTGTTACTTGGCGAAGCCGGGGAGGAGCTTCGCGTAGTCGACGGCGGTGGCGTCCAGGCCGGCCTTGGTGTCGGCCTGGCCCTGGACGATCTTGGCGAGGTTGGTGCCGATCGAGGCGAACAGCGAGCCGTACTCGGGCAGCTCGGGCCGCGGCTGGGCGGAGCCCAGGATGGCCTGGTAGCCCGCGATGCCCAGGTTGGCCTTGACCTCGGCGGTGTAGGCGTCACCGCGGGTCGGCAGGGTGGAGTTCTTCAGCGCGAGGGTGGTCTGGCTCTCGGCCGAGGTCAGGAACGCGGCGAGCTTCTCGGCAGCGGCCTTGTGGGCGGCGTCGGAGCCGGCGTAGACGGAGACGTTGTGGCCGCCGGTGGGGGCGCCCGCCTTGCCGGTGGAGCCGGCCGGGACGGGCGCGATGCCCAGGTTCGCCTTGTTGCTGAACGCGGCGCCCTTGTAGATGTTGGTGATCTCCCAGGGGCCCTGGATGATCATCGCGACCTTGCCGGTGTTGAACGCGTCCATCATGTGGGCGTACGAGTCGGTCGTGGTATCGGCCTTGACGGTACCCGGCGAGGTGAACATCGTCTTGTAGGTCTCGACGGCCTTGGTGGCCTCGGGCGAGTTGATGCTGATCTTCTTGCCCTTGGCGTCCACCATGTCGGTGCCCTCGCCGAAGAGGAACGGCATCGCGTAGTAGCCGTCGCCGGCCCGCATGAAGAAGCCGTCCACGCCGGCCTTGTCCTTGACCAGGGCGGCGTCGGCCTTGAGCTCGTCCCAGGTCGCGGGGGCCTTGGTGATGCCGGCCTTGGCGAACAGGTCCTTGTTGTAGAGCAGGCCGAGGGTGTCGGTGACCAGCGGCGCGCCGTAGGTCTTGCCCTCGTACTTCGCCTGCTGGACCAGGCTCGGCTGGAAGGCCGACGCGTCGGGGAGCGCCGGGGTGCCGTCCAGCGGCTCCAGGAAGCCGGCCTTGGCGAAGGCGGAGGTCCAGCCGACCTCGGAGCGGAAGGCGTCCGGTGCGCCCTTGGCGCCCATCGCGGTCTGCAGCTTGTTCTGCGCCTGGTCGAACGGCACGTTGACGAAGTTGACCTTGATGTTCGGGTTGGCGGCCTCGAACTTCTGGACCAGCGCCTGGTAGGTCGGAGCCTCGTTGGTGGCGTTGGACGTGTCCCAGTAGGTGATGGTGACCGGACCGCCGTCGCCCTTGGCGTCCGAGCCGGAGCCGCTGCTGCCACAGGCTGCAAGAGAAACCGCAAGGGCCGCAACGAGAGCGGAGGCCGCGATGCCACGCCGCATGAGAACTCCTAGGAAGGTGGGGGTGCCCGAATTGGTGGAGGACCGCGCATAATGGCTGTCCCGTGCCGACTGCGCCGTTGCGGCCGTCGGGCTTGTGGAGGAACGTAACAGCGCCGAAAGCCAACCTGAAAGCCCTTGCAGCAACTTTCTGCAAGCGTGATTCAGATCGTTACATCCGCGTGTCCTCCGAGTTGCCGTCGCGCGAACCGCCCCCTCGACCCCCGTGGCCTGCATCGCTCCTGCCCGGCCGGGGCATGCGAACGGCCCGCGCCGTCCGGGTCGTCCCCGGCGGCACGGGCCGTCGTTGCGGTGGTTTGCAGCAACCGCTCTCAGTCGGACGGGCCGCGGCCCCTCCCGGACGGTCGCCGGGCCTCAGGCGGTGCCGAGGCGCAGCACCGTCGTCGAGTGGAACTCCTCGCCCGGGCGCAGCACCGTCGACGGGTACGAGGGCTGGTGCGGCGAGTCCGGGTGGTGCTGGGTCTCCAGCGCGACGCCGGCGTACGGGCCGTACGGGACGCCGCGGGCGCCGGTGACCGCGCCCTGGAAGCCGTTGGCCGTGTAGACCTGGATGCCCGGCTCGGTGGTGAGCACCTCCAGGGTGCGGCCGCTCTCCGGGTCCTCCAGCAGGGCGGCGCGGGACGGGCCGCCGTCGGTGGGTCGCTCGCGCAGCACCCAGTTGTGGTCGTAGCCGTGGGCCGCCGCCACCTGCGGGTGGTTCTCGGCGATGCCCTTGCCGAGCGGCCGGGCGGTGGTGAAGTCGAAGGGCGTGCCGGCCACCGCCTCGAACGGGCCGAGCGGGATCTGCCGGGCGTCCACCGGGGTGTAGTGGTCCGCGTCCAGGGTGAGCAGGTGGCCGAGCACGTCGCCGCTGCCCTCGCCCGCGAGGTTGAAGTAGGCGTGGTTGGTCAGGTTGACGACGGTGGGCTTGCTGGTGACCGCGTGGTAGTCGATGGTCACCGCGTCGGCGGAGAGCGTGTACGAGACGGTGACGTCGAGGCCGCCGGGGAAGCCCTGGTCGCCGTCGGGGCTGTGCAGCTTGAGCCGGACGCCGCCGGGGATCTCCTCGGCCTCCCAGATCCGGTGGGCGAAGCCGTCCGGGCCGCCGTGCAGGGTGACGCCGTTGCCGGTGGGGGCGAGCGAGTGGTCCTCGCCGTCGAGGGTGATCCGGCAGTCGGCGATCCGGTTGGCGTAGCGGCCGACGGTGCTGCCGTAGTGGCGGGCGGCGCCGAGGACCTGCGGGAGGTCCTCGGTGGAGAGCAGGATCTGGGCGGGCGTGCCGGAGCGGTCGGGCGCGGTGAGGGTGTGCAGGGTGGCGCCGAGGGTGAGGACGCTGGCCTCCAGCGGTCCGTTGCGCAGGGTCCAGCGCTCGATCGCCGCGCCCGCACCACTGGGTTCGAAGGGCCCGTGCCGGACCTCCGTGGCCTGTGCGGATGCCGCCATGGCCTGCTCCTCACCGAAGCGGCCGCGACCGCCTCACCTCGACTGCTGTTCGATTATGAGCGATCTTGTCGCCCCGGAGCAGCCTAGCCCGGCCGGGGCCCGGTACGGCGCTGCTGCGCGGTGCGTGCCCCGGCCGGTCGCGGGTTCCGGACGGGCTCAGCCGTCGTCGCCGGTGCGGGAGTCCTTGTCGGGCAGCCCGAGGGCGGCGGCCAGGCCCTCCGGCCCGGTGCCCGCTTTGCGGTGCACGGCGGCCAGTCGGCGGTGCACCAGGCTGAGCGGCAGGTCGAGGTGGTCGGCGATCCGCTGCGGCGGCAGGCCGCGCACGGCGAGTTCGGCGACCTCCCACTCGTGCTGGCTGAGGGCGTCCTTGGTGAGCGTGCGCAGCCGGTTCGGGCGCAGCCCGGAGACGGCGAGCTCGCGGCGGGCACGGGCGACCAGGCCGTCGGCGCCGCACTGCTGGGCGAGTTCCATGCCCTGGTAGAGGTACTCGCCAGCGTCGACCAGCCGGCCGCTGCGGCGCAGCGCGGCACCGAGGTCCACCAGGGCGTGCGCGTGCTCGTGGCCGGCCGGGGACTGGCCGAGCACGGCGACGGCCTCCTCCAGCAGCTCGACCGCGACCGGGCCGTCGGTGACGGCGGCCTGCAGCCGCAGGGCGGCGCCGACCGCGGAGGCCGAGCCGAAGGTGCGCGCCCGGTCGACGGCGTCCTGCGCGTGCTTGCGGGCCTCCTCCGGCTCGTCCGGGGCGAGGGCGAGCGCGAGGTGGCCGGCCCAGGGCGCCCAGACGGTGTTGTACCGGCCGCGGGCGTCGAGCTGCCGGCCGACCTCGGTGAGGACCTCGACGGCCCGGGCGCGGTCGCCGCGGGCGAGCAGCAGCTTGCCGTAGAGGGTGGGCGCGTCGGGCAGCACCATCGCGGTCTCGTGGTACGGCGGGGCGAAGCGGTACTGCTCGGCGAGCTCCCAGGCCTCCTGGACGCGGCCGCGGGCGAGCAGGGTGTCGGCGAGGACGCCGACGATGTCCCACTGCAGCGGCAGGTCGGGGGCGATCCGCTCGGAGATCCGCAGTCCGCGGCGGAGGAAGTCCTCGGCCTCCAGCAGGAAGCCGCGGCGGAACCGGACGAGGCCCATCAGGAAGTAGGCGAAGCCGCGGTGCGCGCCGCTCCACCCGGCGACCTCGAACTCCATGATGGCGTCGGAGAACAGCCGCTCGGCGCGGATGAGCTCGTCGGTGTAGGTGAGCGTGAGGCCGATCAGGGCGGGCAGCTCGAAGCCCCAGATGGTGCCCGTCCAGCGGAGTTCGGCGGGCAGCCGGCCGTTGACCAGCGCCCGGTCGGCGAGCTCCACGGCGCGGGCGGCGGACCCGCCGCGCAGGGTGAGGTCCCAGGCCTGCATGGCCACCAGGGCGCGCTCGGCGCTGTCCCGGCCGGTGAGCGCGGTTGCCATGTCCTCCAGCCGACGGGAGCGGCCGACCGCGTCGTCCTCGTCGCGCTGGAAGGCGGCCCACATGAAGTGCGCGGCCTCCAGTCGGAGCCGGCCGGGGCCCTGCGGGGTGCGCTGCGCCTCCTCGTGGCAGACCGCGGCGGCCCGGGTCAGCTGGCCGGCGTGGGCGAGCGCCTCGGAGAGCCGGAAGGTGGCGTCGACCCGCAGCGCGGGGCTCAGGCCGTTCTCCGGCTCCAGGGCGACGGTGAGCTGGTTGACCGTGGCGGCCGGGTCGGTGAGCAGGGCGGAGCAGCCGAGCTCGTACATCACCTCGGCGCGGATGTCGTCGTCCGGCGGCTCGTTGAGGGCGCGCTCCAGGCAGCGCTTGGCGGCGTCCGGAGCGCCGATGGCCAGGTGCTCCTGGGCGGCCTTGCGCAGCTTGCGGACGATCGCGTCGTCGCCCTCGGGCAGCACCTCCAGCAGGTGCCGGGAGGCGGCGAGCATGGTCCCGCCGGCGTTCTCGATCGCGGTGGCCGCGATGCCGTGCATGGCGGTCTTGGTGGCGGCCGGCATGGTGAGGTAGATCGAGGTGCCGATCAGCGGGTGGACGAACTCCAGCCGGCCGTTGGGCTGGCTGGTGAGGACGCGCTGGCGGCGCAGCTGGCGGACGGACTCCTCGGCCTGGTCCGGGCCCTGGGCGGAGATCGCGGCGGCGAGGGTCTGCCGGATGTCGGTGCCGAGCAGCGCGGCGGCCCAGGCGAACCGCAGGGTGGTCGGGCCGAGCTTGTCCAGCCAGTGCTGCAGGGTCTCGCCGCGGGCGGCGGCGGCGAGGTCGTGCAGCCTGCGGGCGTTCTCCTCGCTGGGCTCCAGCGCCTGGTCGCGGACCTCGCGGAGCAGCGCGACGACCTCGTACGGGGTGCCGCCGGTGACGGCCCAGACCTGGCGGCAGAAGGCGTCCTCGGCGTGCGGGCCGAGTTCGGCGCGGACGAGGTCGGCGACGGTGTCCGGGGTGAGCCGGCGCAGTTCGTGGCGGTGCTGGGCGATGGACTCGATCTGGTGGCGCAGCGGCAGCGTCTTGTGGTCGAACTCGTCGCGGTAGGCGAGGACGAGCAGCACGGGCAGTTCGCGCGAGCGGACGGCGAACGCGGCGAGCCAGCTGAGGGACTCCTGGTCGGCCCAGTGCAGGTCGTCGACGACCATGACCAACGGGGCACGACGCGGCGCGAGTTGGGTGAAGACGAAGTCGAGGCCGTCGCGCACGCCCTGCGGGTCGAGGGGCTCCAGCTCGTCGGACGGCGGGACGAGGCCGATGGCGGGGCCGACGATGCCGTACCAGTTGCCGAAGACCTCCTGCTTCTCCTCCTCGGGCAGCGAGCCGAGCACCGGCTGCAGCAACTGCCGCAGCACGCGGAAGGGTTCGTTGCGCTGGCGCTCGCCGCCGCGGGCGAAGAGCACGGTGCAGCCGGGCTGGAGCTTGCCCAGGCGGCGGACCCGGTGCAGCAGCGAGGTCTTGCCCATGCCGCCGGGGCCGGAGTAGCAGAGCACCTCGCCGATCTCGGTGCCGCCGGCGGCGAACTTGCGGCACAGCCGGGCGACCGCCTCGTCGGCGGTGTGCAGCTCGGTGTCCCGCTCGCGCAGTGTCTCCTCGGCCGGAGAGGTGACGTACTCCTGTTCGCCCTGCCCGTTCTGATCTGCCGACACCGCCGCGCCTCCGCCTCTTCCGTTCCTCGTTCCGCCCACGACCCTAGCGCCGTGCACGCCCGCGCGGGCGCCATTCGTGCAGGCCGAACGGGAGTCGAGGGTTGAGGCTGCAGGGCCCGGGCAAATGCCCTGGTGCGCATGCCATCCGATGATCCGATCGGGTAGTCTGCCGGGCCGGACGGCGCAGTGGATCTTCCGCACGTCCCAGTATCAGCATCGGGGTCACCGCACGACGCGAACGCACAGCACCGGATCCGAGAGTCACCTTGCTGGGAGCACCATGTCCGACGACAGCTCGCTCGACTTCCCGTTCCCGCACCGGCGCAGCGGGCACCACGCCCACGCCGCAGAGCGGCACCGCTCCTGGCTCGCCCGCCACCGCGAACTCGCGGACGTCGCGGACGCGGCGGTGTACGGCCACTGGGAGGTCGCCGAGCTCGCGGCGCTCAGCCATCCGGACGCGGGACCGGACGAACTCGCCCTCGCCGCGGACATGTTGGGCTTCTTCTTCCTCTTCGACGACCAGTTCGACAGCGCCCTGGGCCGGCGCCCGACCGAGGTGTCCCGGATCTGCGAACGGCTGACCGCGATCCTCTACGGCGCCCTGCCGGACGGCACCTCCGGCGTGGAACGGGCCTTCGCCGACCTCTGGAGACGGTCCACGGCCGGCATGCCCGGCCGCTGGCGGGCCCGGGCCGCCGCCAACTGGGAGTGGTACTTCGCCAGCCACCCCGCCGAGGCCGCCGGCCGGCTCTCCGGCCGGATCCCGGACCGCGAGGGCTACTTGATGCTCCGTCGGGGAACGGCGGCCATGGAGACCATCTTCGACATGGTGGAACGGCTCGGCGGATTCACCGTGCCGCAGGGCACGTTCCACCACCCCGTGCTGCGGCAACTGCGCCAGGTCGCCGCGGACATCCCCTCGTACAGCAACGACGTCCGCTCCTACCCGCTGGAGGCGCCGCGCGGGGACGTGTACAACCTGGTGATGATCGTCCAGCGGGAACGTTCCTGCCCGCCGGAGGAAGCCTGCTCGATCGTCCTCACCGAGGCGCAGCTGCTGGTCGACCGCTACGCCCGGCTGCTCGCCGAACTGCCCTGCGCCTTCCGCGAGCTGGAACTCGACGAGGAGCAGCGCGGCATCGCGCAGCGCTACGCCGACGGCATGACCGCCTGGCTGGCGGGCTACCTGCACTGGGAACGGCGGACGGGCCGCTACCGCACCGCGTGACCGGCAATGCACCCACCGTAGCGGACCCGGAGCCCGGCGACCAGAGCCCCCGGCACACGTGTACGGAGAATTCGGCCGCACCAGCGGCGCGGAGAACTGCGCAATGCAAGGGCAGCACCTCAGGGGCGCGTGGGGGCACCTCCCGGCCGAAGGCCGGGGGGAGAACTGCACAGTCCGGGGGTGGGTCCCAATGCGATTCGGGCTGAGCCCTGATCCGTACGGCGCGCCCATCCGCATTGCGCAGTTCCCCGCACCCCCTGAGGTGTCCGCCGCAGCCCTCCCGGCCCCGCGCCCCCGAGGTGCCTCACCGCCCGCTGCGGGCCCGGGCCGCGCGGACGGCCTCCTCGATCCGCTCCGGCGGGATCCGCACGCCGGAGGCAATCCGCCCGCCGACCGCACCGAGCGCGGCCGCCGCGCTCTGCGCCCACAGGTGCTCGATCAGCACCACCACGGCGACGCTGCCCGGGGCGAGCAGGGCGGCCGCCTCCTGCGCGTCGGCCGGTCCGATCAGCGGCAGCTCGTGCCCGCCGGCCGCGACCACCCCCTGCAGGTGCTCCACCTCGCCGACCTCCGCGTACTCGACGGTGCCGTCGGCGCGGCGGGTGACCACCAGGGCGTCGACCACCCGGATGTCCCCGGCCGTCCGCAGGGCGGCGAGGGCGCGGGCGCTCTCGGCGGTGATGGCCTCCTGCGGGAACGTCAGGACGATCAGTTCGGCCGGCCCCATCCAGGGCGCTCCTTCCGTCGGCGGTTCCCCGCGGTGGCCCCCGGATGCGGATCAAAGCACAGCCCGGGCCCGGCGCCGCGGAGGCGGGGCGCGGACGGCGCACGCCGCTGGCGGGCGGCCGGGCCCCGTGGTCTCTGGAAAGCACGGCACCGTGCCGTGCATCCGGGACGAGGAGGCCCCGACCATGACGATCCCCGCCGCCAAGCTGTCCAATCCCGCCGTTCGTGCCCTGGTCGCCGCGATCAACGGGGGCGACCCGACGGCGTTCTTCGCCGTGCTGACCCCGGACGCCACGATGTCCGACGACGGCTCGGACCGCCCGCTGGCGGCCTGGGCGGAGCGGGAGATCTTCTCCTCCCGGGGCCACATCGACGTCCAGACGGAGAAGGACGGCGGCCTCGCCCTGATCGCCAACTACCGCAACGACACCTGGGGCGAGATGCGCACCGCGTGGCGGTTCACCGTGGACGGGGAGCGGATCAGCCGTTTCGAGACCGGCCAGGCGTAGGCTCCGCAGCCCGCCCGCGGACCCCTGAACGCCCCGGCGCCGCCCCCGCGCAGCCCGCCGGGCACAGGTGGTGAAGCGCTTCGACACCGGGTCTGGACACAGTCCATCTGCCTCTCTAAGCTCTCCGGGCAGGACAGCATCGAGCCGCACAGCAGACATCGTCGAAGCGCTTCACCACCGGCGCCCGGCCGTGTCGCGAGATGGAGCACCAGATGGTCACGCTCGCCCAGGTCGCCCGGCACGCCGGGGTGTCCCCGAGCACGGTCTCGTACGTCATCAGCGGCAAGCGGTCCATCTCGCAGAACACCCGGCTGCGGGTGGAGCGCAGCATCGCCGAGCTCGGCTACCACCCGCACGCGGGGGCCCGGGCGCTGGCCAGCAACCGCTCCAACGTGATCGCCCTGATGATCCCGCTGCGCACCGACATGTTCGTGCCGGTGATGATGGAGATCGCCATCGCGATCACCACCACCGCCCGCCGGTTCGGCCACGACGTGCTGCTGCTGACCAGCGAGGAGGGCCCGTCCGCGGTGAAGCGCGTCGCCGCCAGCGGACTGGCCGACGCGATGATCCTCATGGACGTCGAACTCGAGGACGAGCGGATCCCGCTGCTGCGGCAGACCGGGGCGGCGGCCGCGCTGATCGGCCTGCCCGCCGACCCGGCCGGCCTCACCTGCGTCGACCTCGACTTCGAGGCCACCGGCGCGCTGGCCGCCGACCACCTCGCCGACCTCGGCCACCGCGAGGTGGCGCTGATCGGGGCCGCCGAGTCGGTCTACCGCCGGCACACCGGGTTCGCCGAGCGCACCCTGGCCGGCTTCCGGCAGCAGGCGGCCGCCCGTGGCCTGGGCTTCCTGCACCGCCCCTGCGGGGCCGGCCACGAGGCGGCCAGCGGGACGCTCTCGCGGATCCTGCAGGAGCGGCCGAACACCACGGGCTTCGTGGTGCAGAACGAGGCCGCGCTGCCGCACCTGCTCGGCCAGCTCCGGCAGTCCGGGCGGGCCGTGCCGGAGGACGTCTCCGTCGTCGCGGTCTGCCCCGACGAGGTGGCCCTGCACTCCGCCCCGCAGCTCACCTCGGTCTCCATCCCCGCGCAGGAGATGGGCCGGCGCGCGGTCGAGCTGCTGATGGCCCAGGCCGGCGGCGAGGACACCTCCGGGCTGACCCTGCTGCGCCCCACCCTCACCATGCGGGAGTCCAGCGGTCCCGCCCCGCGGACCGACTGACGCACCGACCGACGCACCGCCGGGCCGTCCCCTCACCCGATCCCCCGCACCACCCGCACCACCCGCACCACCCGCTCCGCTCGCTCCACCCGCTCCACCCGGCCGCTCGCGCGCATCGCCGATCACCGGGAGCCGGGCGCACCCGCACGCGCCCGTACCCCCACCGATCCCGCACGCCGGGGCGCAGCCCGCACCGGCGCGCCCCGCGCTGCCCGCGCGCAACCCCCAGGAGCCGTCCCGTGAACCACCCCCTGCCCATCCCCCCGCCGGAGAAGCCCGAGGCCCCCGGTGTGCTGCGCGAGCACGACGGCGCCCTGGAGTGGCACGGCCACCTGGAGACCCTGCGGGTGGAGCCCTGGGGCCCGGACGCGATCCGGGTGCGGGCGGTGCGCGGCGGGCGGCTGCGGCCCGACCTGCCGGGGGCGCTCGCCGAGCGGCCGCCGGCCGCGCCGCAGGCAGCGGTGAAGACCGAGGGCGGCGTCGGACGGATCGTCAACGGCGCGATCACCGCCGAGGTCACGGAGCGCGGCATCGTCCGATTCCTGCGGGCCGACGGCAGCGAACTGCTCTCCGAGCAGCCCGCGCACTTCTGGTGGCCCGGCGCCCGGCTCTACACGCCGACCGGCAACGGCTACCACCGGTTGGAGCAGCGCTTCGCCGCGTACGACGGCGAGAAGCTGTTCGGCCTCGGTCAGCACCGGCACGGGCTGCTCGACCAGAAGGGCGCCACGATCGACCTGGTGCAGCGCAACGCCGAGGTGTCGATCCCGGTGCTGCTCTCGGACCGCGGCTACCTGCTGCTGTGGAACAACCCGGCGATCGGCCGGGTGGAGCTGGCCGTCAACGGCACCCGCTGGGTCGCGGACAGCGCCCGCCAGTTCGACTACTGGATCACCGCCGGGCAGCCGGCCGAGACCCTGGCCCGGTACGCCGACGCCACCGGCCACTCCCCCGAACTCCCGTCGTGGGCCACCGGGTTCTGGCAGTGCAAGCTGCGCTACCGCACCCAGGAGGAGCTGCTCTCCGTCGCCCGCGAGCACAGGCGGCGCGGTCTGCCGCTGTCCGTGATCGTCAACGACTTCTTCCACTGGACGCACCTCGGCGAGTGGAAGCTCGACCCCGCCGAGTGGCCCGACCCGGCCGCCATGGTCCGCGAACTGGACGAGATGGGCGTGCGGTTGATGGTCTCCGTCTGGCCCTCCGTCAGCCCGCTCAGCGAGAACCACGCCGAGATGGAGCGCCGCGGCCTGCTGATCGGCACCGAGTACGGCCCGATGGCGCACGCCGAGTGGCCGGACAAGGGCGTCGACTCCACCGTCCAGGTCGCCTTCTACGACGCCACCAACCCGGAGGCCCGGGAGTTCCTCTGGGAGCGGATCGCGCAGAACTACCTCGCGCACGGCATCAAGGTCTGGTGGCTGGACGCCTGCGAGCCGGAGATCAACCCCGGCCACCAGGCCAACCTGCGCTACCACGCCGGGCCCGGCCTGGAGGTCGGCAACCTGTACCCGCGGGAGAACGCCCGCGCCTTCCACGAGGGCATGCTCGCCGCCGGCGAGTGCGAGGTGGTCACCCTCAACCGCTCGTCCTGGGCCGGCGCCCAGCGCTACGGCGCCGCGCTGTGGTCCGGCGACATCGGCACCGACTTCGCCACCCTGCGCGACCAGATCAGGGCCGGTCTGCACGTGATGGTCTCCGGGATCCCCTGGTGGACGACCGACATCGGCGGCTTCCACGGCGGCGACCCGGACGACCCGGCCTACCGGGAGGTGATCGTCCGCTGGTTCCAGTACGGCGCCTTCTGTCCGCTGTTCCGGCTGCACGGCTACCGCGAGCCGTGGATGCCGCTCGGCCCGGCGATGACCGGCGGCCCCAACGAGGTCTGGTCGTACGGCGAGGAGGCGTACGGGATCTTCAGCAGCTACCTGCACCTGCGCGAGCGGCTGCGGCCGTACATCCAGGAGCAGATGCGGCACACCGCCGAGACCGGCGTGCCGCCGATGCGGCCGCTGTTCGTGGAGTTCCCCGAGGACCCGGCGGCCTGGGAGGTCGGCGACCAGTTCCTGCTCGGGCCGGACCTGCTGGTCGCGCCGGTGGTCGAGGCCGGTGCCCGGCAGCGCACCGTCCTGCTGCCCGCCGGGGCGACCTGGCGCTGCGCCTGGACGGACGAGGTGCACCCGGGCGGCACCACGGTGACCGCGGACGCCCCGCTCGACCGGATCCCGCTCTACCTGCGCGACGGCGCCCGGCTGCCGATCTGACCCGGGCCCGCCCCACTCCGTGGCAAGGAGGCCACCATGCACCCCACCGCCCTGCACCAGACACCGCACCCGGCCGCCGTGCAGCGCCCCGCCGCGCTGAACCGCGGCCGTACCGCCCCCACCGGCCGGTTCGGCCCGTCGCCGGCGGCGCCGTACCGGCAGGCCCAGCCCGTGCCGCAGACCCGCCGCCCCGCCGCCGGGCTGCTCGCCCCAGAGGAGCACCAGCTGCTGCTCCTGCTCGCCGAGGGGCTGCCGCTGGACGCCGTCGCCCGCCGGCTGTCCACCTCCAGCCGGACGCTGCGCCGCCGGATCCGGGTGCTCTGCGACCGGATCGGGGTGCGCACCCCGCTGCAGGCCGCGGTCTGGGCCGCCCGGAGCGGCCTGATCTGACCGCCCGTCGGCTCCACGGCAGGAGCCGACGGCACCCGAACAGGAGAGAGAACCCGTGCCGCTGACCGACCTGCCCTACGAGGACCTGCTGCGCTACCGCCCGGAGCCGGCCGCCCCCGCCGACCTGGACGCCTTCTGGGACGACACGCTCGCCGAGGCCCGGGCGCACGGCGGCCCGGCCTCGGTCACCCCGGTCGGCGACAGCCTGCTGCGCGGCGCCGAGGTGCACGACGTGCGTTTCCCCGGCTACGGCGGCGAGCCGGTCGCCGGCTGGCTGCTGCTGCCGCGCGGCGCCCGCGGGCCGCTGCCGGTGGTCGTCGAGTACCTGGGCTACAGCCAGGGCCGCGGGCTGCCGCTGGAGCGGCTGCTGTACGTGTCGGCCGGCTACGCCCACCTGGTCATGGACACCCGCGGCCAGGGCCACGACACCCCGGACCCGCACCCGGGCGGCCCGCAGTGGGCGGCCGGGTTCATGACCCGCGGGATCGACTCGCCCGCGGGCTACTACTACCGGCGGCTGTACACCGACGCGGTTCGGGCGGTGGACTTCGTCCGCGGCCTGCCGCGGATCGATCCGGAGCGGGTGGTCGTGGGCGGCGCCAGCCAGGGCGGCGGGCTCGCCCTGGCCGCCGCCGCGCTGGCCGGGGACGCGGTGGCCGCCGCCCTGGTGGACGTGCCCTTCCTGCAGCACTTCCCCCGGGCGGTGGAGACCGCCTCGGCGGGCCCGTACCCGGAGATCGCCGAGTACCTCGGCCTGCACCGCCGGGACGCCGTCGAGCAGGTCTTCGCCACCCTGGCGTACGTGGACGGCCTGCACCTGGCGCCGCGGGCCACCGCGCCCGCGCTGTTCAGCGCGGCGCTGATGGACCCGGTCTGCCCGCCGTCCACGGTCTTCGCCACCTACCACCGCTACGGCGGCCCGGCCGCGATCGAGGTGTGGCGCTTCGGCGACCACGCCGGCGGGCGGGCCTCCCAGCAGCAGCGTCAGCTGGAGTGGCTGCGCGAACAAGGCCTGAGCGCGGCGAACTGACGGACGGTCAGCCCGTCCGGCCTTCCAGGCAGGCCCGGACGGCGGTCATCAGGCTGCGGGAGCGGATGTCGCCGGTCACGCCGGGCTGCATGCCGTTGGTGACGTAGCCGAAGCCGATGCCGAGCTCCGGGTCGGCGAAGCCGAGCGAGCCGCCGCGGCCGGGGTGGCCGAAGCTCGCCGGCGTGGCCATCGGGGAGGTGGCGGCGTGCCGGAAGAAGCCGTGGCCGAAGGTGGTGTTGACGATCAGCACCTTGTCCGGGCCGCTGACCGCGGGGCCCATCGCCTCCTTCAGCACCTCGGGGCCGAACAGTGCGGGCAGCCGCTCGCCGGGCGCCCCGCCGTGCCGGTCGGCGGCGCCGATCAGCGAGGCGTAGAACCGGGCCACCGACCGTGCGGTGCCGATGCCGCCGGCGCCGGGCACCTCGGCGGCCTGCACCGCGGGGTCGTTCAGGTCGACGGCGGCGAGCACCGCGCCGAACGCCCGGGCGGTCAGCGAGGTGCGGTCCTGGTAGGCCCGTACGACGGAGGCCTTGGGGCGGACCTTCATGCCGCTCGGGCCGGTCTGCGCGGCCTCGGGCGCGGGCAGGTCGACCAGTCGGCCGACCCGCGGCGCCGCCCCCGCGGGCAGGCCGATCCACAGGTCGAGGCCGAGCGGCTGGGCGATCTCCTCGGCCAGGTAGTGGCCGATGCTGCGGCCGCTGACCCGCCGCACGATCTCGCCGACCAGCCAGCCGAAGGTGTACGGGTGGTAGCCGTGAGCCGTGCCCGGCTCCCAGGCGGGGGCCTGGGAGGCGACGGCGGCGGCGGCCGGCTCCCAGGTCAGCAGGTCCTCCAGGCGCAGCGGCACGTCCAGGACGGGCAGTCCGGCCTGGTGCGAGAGCAGCCAGCGGACGGGGATCCGCTCCTTGCCGGCGGCGGCGAACTCGGGCCAGTAGGAGACGACCGGGGCGTCCAGGTCGAGCAGGCCCTGCTGGACGAGGTGCAGGGCGGTGGCGGCGGTGAGCCCCTTGGTGACGGAGCGCAGCACCTGGGCGGTGTCGGCGGTCCACGGCACGGCGGGGGCGGGTCGCCCGCCGACCTCGGGCCTGGCGTCGCCGCCCCACAGGTCGACCACCTTGCGGCCGTCCAGGTAGAGCGCGAAGGCCGCGCCGAGTTCGCCGTACTCGCGGAAGTTGCGGGCGAAGGCCTCGCGGACGGGTTCGAAGCCCTCCGCCGTCTCGCCCCAGATCTCCACCGCTGTCACGTTCCCCGCCGTTCCTCGCCCGTGCGTCCGGTCGCTTCCTCGCCCACGCCTCCGGTTGGAACGATAGTCGGACGGTCCTACCGGTGCCGCCGGGGTGCCGGGCCGAGCGGGAGCCGGACCGCCGGGAGCGCCCGCACCGCCCGCGGCGCGGCCCCGTCCGGCGGTAGTGTCCCGAGCATGACGAATCCCGCCGAAGAACTGCTCGACGTGGTGGACTCCCGGGACGAGGTGGTCGGCACCGCGACCCGCGCCGAGGCGTACCGGGACGGCCTCACCCACCGCTGCGTGTTCATCCTGGTCCGCGACCCGCAGGGCCGGATCTTCGTGCACCGCCGCACGGACACCAAGCTGTTCGCCCCCGGCGCCTACGACTGCTTCGTCGGCGGGGTCGTCGGCTCCGGGGAGTCGTACGCCGAGGCGGCCGTCCGGGAAGCCGAGGAGGAGCTCGGGGTGCGCGGGATCGAGCCGGTGCCGCTGTTCCGCTTCCTGTTCGAGCAGGACGGGCTGTCCTGGTTCTGCGACATGCACGAGGCCCGCTGGGCCGGCCCGGTCTCCCCGCAGGTCGAGGAGGTGGCCTGGCACGGCTGGCTGACCGAGGAGGAGCTCGCCGAGCGGCTCGCCGAGTGGGACTTCGTGGCCGACGGCCGGGAGGCGTACCGGCGCTACCTGGAGTCCCGTCCGTCCTGAGCGGCCCGCTCGTCGCCGAGGTCCCACTCGGGGTGCTCGCGGGCGGCCCAGCGCCGGTCGACCAGCCCGGTGCGCATGCCGCGCCGGGCCTCCGGGTCGCGCACCGCCATCCAGACGTGGCCGCCCACCACCACCCCCACGGCGACCGCCAGCCAGTCGTGGACGAAGGTCGCCCCGGTACGCCACACCAGCGGCGCCAGGTGCGTGAACCACATCAGCAGCCCGGTGCCGAGCATCACCAGCACCGCGCCGGCGATCCACGCCGCGTACAGCTTCTGCCCGGCGTTGAACTTGCCGGCCGGGCGGTCGTGGGAGCGGCGGCGGACGGCCCGCAGCCAGCGCCGGTCCGCCGCGGTGAACCGGTTCAGCCGGGCCAGGTCGGCGCGCAGCGCCCGGGAGACGAGGCCGAGCAGCAGCGGGACGGGCAGCAGCAGGCCGCACCACTCGTGCACCACGACGACCAGCCGGCGGCGGCCGACCAGCTCCGACAGCGGCGGGTAGTAGAGCATCAGCGCGGTGGCCAGGCAGGTCAGCAGCAGGCCGGCGGTGGCCCGGTGCACCAGCCGCTCGGCGCGGGCGAAGCGAGCCACCCGGGCGGCGGGACGGGCGGCGCGCCCGGGGTCAGCCGGTGGGTGCATCGTCGCGTCCGTTGGATCGGCCGACCCAGGCGTCGACGTCGTAGCCGAGGCGCTCCCAGTAGCCGGGGCGGACCTCGGGGGTCACCGTGATGCCGGAGAGCCACTTGGCCGACTTGTAGAAGTACATCGGCGCGACGTACAGCCGCACCGGGCCGCCGTGCGCGTGGCCGAGCGGGCGGTCCTGCATGCGCAGCGCGACCAGCACGTCGTCGCGGCGCGCCTGGTCGAGGGTGAGGCTCTCGCCGTACGCGCCGTCGAAGCAGCTGAACCGCACGGCGGCGGCGCCGTCGCGGACACCGGCCCGCTCCAGCAGCAGGCTCAGGCGCACCCCCTCGAACGGGGTCGCCGGCACCCGCCAGCCGGTGACGCACTGCACGTCGTGGACGATCCGGGTCTGCGGCAGCGCCTCGAGGTCGGCGAGCCGCAGCGTGGCCGGCCGGTCGACCAGGCCGTCGATCCGCAGCTCGTAGTCGGCGGCCGTGCGCCCGGGCACCGAGGCGACGACCGAGTAGTAGCGGAACCCGCCGCCGCCCGGCACCAGGTCGCTCAGGCCCGTCGGGTCGCGGCTGGTGACCGCCTCGACGACGCGCTGCAGGTGCGGGCCCACGGCGACGCCCGCCGCCCCGAGGCCCAGCATGCCGAGCACCACCCGCCGCCCGACCGGCGTACCGCTGGATTCGTTCACCCCTCGATTCGACCACCCGCCGGGCCCGCCGACCAGGGGCTACCGGCGGACGTCAGACTTTCGTCACCTCCGCCACCCGGCGGGAATCCCATGATCGAGTGATCATCCGACGGTCCGGGCTGGATAGGGTGGCGCCATGGTTTCCCGTACGCCCTCGGCGGCGCCCCGGTCGGAGGATCAGCCCAGCCGTGCCGACAAGGCGCCCCGGCGCCGGCTCAGCGTCGACGAGCGGCGGGAGCAGTTGATCGCGGTGGCGCTGGAGCTGTTCAGCCGGCGCCCGCCCGAGGAGGTGTCGATCGACGACATCGCCGCGGCGGCCGGCGCCTCCCGGCCCCTGGTGTACCACTACTTCCCCGGCAAGCAGGCGATCTACGAGGAGTCGCTGCGCCGCGCCGGGCAGGAGCTCACCGCCCGCTTCGAGGAGCCCGCCGACGGGCCGCTGTCCGAGCGGCTGCTGCGGGTCATGGGCCGCTACCTGGACTTCGTGGACAGCCACGGCCCCGGCTTCGCCGCCCTGCTGCGCGGCGGCTCGGTCGCCGCCAGCCCGGGCACCAACGCGGTGATCGACGAGGTGCGGCGGGCCGCGCAGGAGCAGATCCTGCTGCACCTGGCGCTGCCGAAGGCGAGCCCCGGGGTGCGCCGCACCGTCCGCGCCTGGATCGCCAACGCGGAGATCAGCTCCCTCGACTGGCTGGGCGAACGGGCCGTCCCCCGCGAGGAGTTGCAGCTCCAGCTGGTGCAGGAGCTGGTCGCGGCGCTGGCCGTCACCGCCTCCCGCGAACCCGCACTCGCCGTGGAGTTCGCCGCCTTCTTCGCCGAGGAGCGCCCGGACGGCCCGTGCGCCGGACTCGTCCGCGACCTCGCCGGCCTGCTCGCGGTCGACGGCATCGCCGACGCCCTCGGGCACCTGGCATCGGGGGCCTGACCGCACACCGCGGGCCGGCCGCAACAGGGCGGGGACGGACGGCCGGTGGGCCTCGGGGGGTCACCCCGACGTCGGCCCGGTCTGATAGAAAGTGGACAGATTTTCCACCGGGAACGAGGGGGGCTCGGCGCATGACTTTGGACGGCTTCGCCGGCGCGGAGCGGATCGCCGCGACACTGGACGTACTGGCCGAGGCGCTGTTGGACGAACGGGCCACCCACTACGCCGCTGGGTCGCTGACGGCCTTCCGGCGCGACGACCACCCGTCCGCCGACGCCCTGTTCGGCCTGCGGATCGCCCCGGGCGGGCCCGGTGTGCTGACGGTCCGTGGGCTCGGCACGGTGGTCGAGGGCGGCACGGCCCGCGGCACCGGGTCCGCCGCCGGCGCGACGGCCGCACTGGCCGCCCGGTTCGGCGCCGGCGAGGTCCGCGGGGTCGCGGTCGACGCAGCGGCGGGCGACGCCGTCCCGGGCGCCTTCCGGCTGCCGGTGGTGCCGGAGCCCGGCGACGTCAAGCTCCGCCCGCCGTTCACGGCCGCCCTGGCCGCACTCGCCTCCGAGCGGCCCACCCGCGCACCCGAGGAGCTGTCGACCGGCTCCGGCACCGAGGTGCGCCTCGTGGTGCCGCCGGTCTTCCACCCGCTGACCGCCCGCGGCGACGGCGCCTCGGTCGCCGCCCACCTGGCCGAGGTCGCGGAGGAGCTGTTCGCCGGCGCCGGTCCCGCCGCGCGCCGCGACTGGTCGGTGATCGCCGCCTCGCTGGCCGGCGAGGCCGCCGCGGCCGGGGTGGTCTTCGCCGGGCTCTGCGCGCTCGCCGCCGAGGGCCGGACGAGCCACGCCTCGCTCACCGTCTCGCTCCACCGGCACAGCGGGCCGGCCGACCAGCTGGCCGTCCGGCTCGCCGACGCACGGCCGCACGCCGAGGTGTGGACGGTCCTGCTGCCGGCCGGCCCCGCCGCGCTGCTGGTCGAGCCGCGCACCTCCCCGGTGCCCGCAGAGCTGGCCGCCGACGGCCGGCGCCGATGGGCCGTCAGCTCCGTCGCCCAGGCGGTGCTCCCGCTGCCGGACGGCGCCACCACCCTGGTCCTGCAGCTCGGCACCGTCCAGGCCGAGGACTGGGAGCTGTACGCGGGCGTCTTCGCGGACGTCCTGCAGAGCGTGCAGCTCGGCTGGGACGGCGTCGGCGCGGCCCGGCCGCAGCCGGTCGCGGAGCCGGTCGCCGCCGCGCCCGCACCGCCTGCGCCCCCCGCGCCTTTGGTGCCTGCTCCTCCGGTGCCCGTCGAGCCGTCCGTCACCGCCCCGACGCTGCCGCAGGCCGTCTTCGAGCAGCCGCCGGCCGTGCCGCCGATGCCCCCGGCCCCGCCGGTGGTGCCCGCACCCGCCGCCGAGCCCGTTCCCGCCCCGGCACCGGTGCCGCCCGCGCCGGTCGCGGCCGAGCCCGTCCTCGCCTCGGTCGCGGAGGCGGCGCCCGCACCCGCCCCGGAGCGGCCGAAGGGCACGCCCGTCCGGGTGCCCCCGCCGGACTTCAACCCCTTCGCCCCGCCGGCACCGGCCCCCGCCGCTGCCGAGCCGGCCGCACAGGAGGCTCCGCCCGGTCCGGGCAAGGGCACCCCGGTCCGCGTCCCCCCGCCGGACTTCAACCCCTTCGCCCCGCCCGCGCCCTCGGCCCAGGCCGCTCCCGCCGCGCCGGCACCAGCCCCCGTGGCAGCGGCCCCCGCTCCGGCGGCGCCCGCGAAGGCCGACCCGTTCGGCACGGTGGTCACCAACGAGCCGCAGGACCCGTTCGGCACGGTGACCTCGCGGCCGGCTCCGGCGGCTGCCGCTCCTGCGGCGCCCGCCCCGGCACCGGCCACCCCCGCACCGGCAACCGCCGCGGCCCCGCCCGGTCCGGGCAAGGGCACGCCCGTCCGGGTGCCCCCGCCGGACTTCAACCCCTTCGCCCCGCCGGCACCGGCCCCCGCCGCTGCCGAGCCGGCCGCACAGGAGGCTCCGCCCGGTCCGGGCAAGGGCACCCCGGTCCGCGTCCCCCCGCCGGACTTCAACCCCTTCGCCCCGCCCGCGCCCTCGGCCCAGGCCGCTCCCGCCGCGCCGCCGGCGCCCGAGGAGCCCCCGTCGTACAGCCCCTTCGGCTGACCGGATCAGTGGTGCACGGCCGACGGCCGGGCAGGTGGTCTCCCCCACCCGCCCGGCCGTCGGCCGTTTCCGGATCTCCCGTCACTGCCCAACGGCTGACGCAACGTCACCACCCGACGACACCGCATGGTCCAGACCTATTGCGCAGCGGCCGCACCCTCCCTAACCTCCTGGACAGGACCTCCGCGGCAACCCGACGGCCCGAGGACCCGGCTCCGCCGCGCCCGCGCGTCCGGAGCCCTGCACCTGGCACCTCCCCCACAGGTAGCGGAGCCCTGGGCCGTACGCGGTCCGGCGTGCTCCCGGACAGGAGCTCTCACCCATGCGCAAACGTCGGTTCCGCCTCCCGCTGATCGCCGCGGGGACCCTGCTCGCACCGCTCGTCGCCGTCGCCCTGCCCGCCACCGCGGCCCATGCCGCGGGCGCCACCGCCACCTTCACCAAGGACCAGGACTGGGGCACCGGGTACGGCGGCAGCTACACCATCACCAACGGCGGCACCAGCGCCGTCAACGGCTGGACGCTCGAGTTCGACCTGCCCGCCAACAACACCGTCTCCTCGCTGTGGAACGCGACCTACACGGTGGCGTCCTCGCACGTGACGGTGAAGAACCCGAGCTGGCAGCCGAGCATCCCGGCCGGCGGCTCGTACAACTTCGGTTTCAACATCGCCTATTCGGGCGCCTACGTGCCGCTCGCCAACTGCAAGCTCAACGGCACGCCGTGCGGCGGCGGGGGCGGCGACACCGCTCCGCCGACCGTCCCGGGCAACCTGACCGGGACGCCGAGCGGCAGCAACGGCGCGGCGCTGTCCTGGACGGCCTCCACCGACAACGTCGGGGTGGCCGGCTACGACGTACTGGAGGGCACCACCAAGCGGGCCACCGTGACGGGCACCTCGGCCACCGTCACCGGGCTGTCCGCGGGCGCGCACAGCTTCACCGTGGTCGCCTTCGACGCGGCGGGCAACCGCTCCGCCGCGGCCGGGCCGGTGACCGTCACCGTCCCGACCACGACCGACCCGCAGCCGCCGACCGCGCCCGGCACGCCGACCGTCACCGGCACCACGTCCAGCTCGGTCTCGCTGACCTGGGGCGCCTCCACCGACAACGTCGGCGTGGTCGCCTACGACGTGTACAACGGCGGCACGATCGCCGCGACCGTCACCGGCACCTCGGCCACCGTCGGCGGGCTGGCCGCCGACACCTCGTACACCTTCACCGTGAAGGCCCGGGACGCGGCGGGCAACGCCTCGGCCGCCTCCGGCCCGGTCACCGCCCGCACCCAGACCGGCGGCGGGGGCGGCGGCACCATGAAGATCGGCTACTTCACCCAGTGGTCGATCTACTCCCGCGGCTACAGCGTGAAGCAGCTGGAGACCTCGGGCAGCGCGGCGAAGCTCACCACGCTCAACTACGCCTTCGCCAACATCCACCCGACCACCAAGCAGTGCTTCATCACCAACAAGGCGGCCGGCAACGACTCCGACCCGAACGCGGGCGACGGCGCCGGTGACGCCTGGGCCGACTTCGGCAAGGGCTGGGACGCGGGCAGCTCCGTGGCCGGCACCACGGACACCTGGGACCAGCCGCTGGCGGGCAACTTCAACCAGCTCAAGCAGCTGAAGGCCAAGCACCCGAACCTGAAGATCCAGATCTCCATCGGCGGCTGGTCGTACAGCAAGTGGTTCTCCGACGCGGCCGCCACCGACGCCTCCCGCAAGGCGCTGGTGAGCTCCTGCATCGACATGTACATCAAGGGCAACCTGCCGGTGATCGACGGCCGCGGCGGCGCCGGCTCCGCGGCCGGCATCTTCGACGGCATCGACCTCGACTGGGAGTGGCCGAACTCGGACGGCCACCTCGGCAACATCTACAAGCCCGCCGACAAGGCCAACTACACCCTGCTGGCCCAGGAGTTCCGCCGCCAGCTGGACGCGCTGGGCGCCACCACCGGCAAGCACTACACGCTGAGCGCCTTCCTGCCGGCCGACCCGGCGAAGATCTCCGCGGGCATCGACGTCCCGGGCCTGTTCGGGGCGTTCGACTTCGCCACGATCCAGGGCTACGACTACCACGGCGCCTGGGAGACCACCACCAACCAGCAGTCGGCGCTGACCCTGCCGGCGGGCGACCCGAGCCCGGCGAACCAGCGGTTCAGCTCCGAGATCGCCATCAACGCCTACGTCTCGGCCGGGGCCCCGAAGAGCAAGCTGACCCTCGGCATCCCGTTCTACGGACGCGGCTGGCAGGGGGTGCCGCGCGGCACCACCAACGGTCTGTTCCAGACCTCGACCGGCGCCGCCCCCGGCACCTACGAGGCCGGCTACGAGGACTACCACAAGCTCAAGGACATGGCCGCGAGCGGCGGTTACACGATCTACCGGGACCCGGTGGCGGGCTTCGCCTACATCTACAACGGGAACGTCCTCTACACCTACGACGACCCGACGGAGATCGCCCGCAAGACCGCCTGGATCAAGGCACAGGGGCTGGCGGGGGCCATGATCTGGTCCTTCGACGGCGACACCACGAGCGGTGAGCTGATGACCGCGGTGGACAACGGCCTCAAGTAGCCGTCGCCCCAAAGGGATTCACGCGCGGCGTGCCAGGTGCACCGCATCCGGCACGCCGCGCGCGACCGCCACCTCCAGGGTGTGCACCTCCGCGAACCCGGCCCTGCGCAACGCCTGTTCGAAGGCGGCGGAGGGCCGGGCGCTCCACACCGCCAGGACGCCGCCGGGGTTGAGCCGGCGATGCGCGGCGGCCAGGCCGGCCGGACCGTACAGCCCGTCGTTGGTCTCGTCCACCGTCCAGTCCGGGCCGTTGTCGATGTCGAGGCAGAGCGCGTCGTACGCCTCGCCGCCGCCGGCCAGGTGCGCCACCAGGTCGGTGTGCAGCACGCTGACCCGCGGATCGTCCAGGGCCCCGGCGGAGAACGCGCCGAGCGGGCCGGTGCGGTGCCAGTCGATGACGGCCGCCTCCCGCTCCGCCACCGCGATCCGGCCCCAGCGGGGCTCGGCCACCGCGTGCGCCAGCGAGAAGCCGACGCCGAGCCCGCCGATCAGCACGGACGGCCGGGGTGCGGCGAGCGCGTCCAACGCGGCCTGCACCAGCAGCCGTTCGGAGCGGCCGTCCGCGGTGTCCATCAGGAAGCAGCCGTTGGCGATGATCTCCAGGTGCTCGCCGCGGCGGCGGAGCGCCACCTCGCCGTACGGGCCCTCCCGCCGGTCCAGGGTGACGGGGGCGGCGTCTTCGCGGACGGGCGGGCGGTTCATCGCTGCGCACCTCGGGGGTCGGACAGGTCGGACGCGACCGACTCTAACCGCTCAGCGGGTCAGCAGGACACCGATATAGGACACCCCGGCGACCACCGCCCAGGAGCCGAGGCCGAGCAGCGCGATCCGGCCGCCGGTGCGCAGCAGGGCGGGCAGGTCGACCGCACTGCCGAGGCCGAACAGGGCTGCGGCGAGCAGGAGTTCACGGCCGTCCTGGGCGAGGTTCAGGGCCGCGTCGGGCAGCAGGCCGGTGGAGCGGACGGCGACGGCGAGCAGGAAGCCGGCCACGAACAGCGGCACCGGGGAGGGCCGCCGGGCACCGGCGCTCCCTTTGCCGCCGGGGGCCGTTGCCACGCCGGACGGCCGGGCGCGGCGGGCCAGGGCGAGGGCGGTGCCGGCGACCAGCGGGGCGAGCAGCAGCACCCGCATCAGCTTGACGACGACCGCCTCGCGCAGCGCCACCGGCCCGGCGGTCTGCGCGGTCGCGACCACCTGGCCGACGTCGTGGACGCTCGCGCCGACCCAGCGGCCGAAGCCGGGCGCGTCGAGCCCGAGCGGATGGTGGAGCAGCGGCAGGACGGCGATGGCCAGGGTGCCGCAGAGGGTGACCAGGGCGACGGACGCCGCGACGTCCTCCTCGTCGCTGCCCGCGGTCTCGGCGACCGCGCCGATCGCGGAGGCCCCGCAGATCGAGTAGCCGGTGGCGACCAGCAGCGGCTGGTCGCCGGGCAGGCCGAGGCGGCGGCCCAGCCAGACGGTGCCGGCGAAGGTCGCGGCGACCACGGCGAGCACCATGGCGACGGTGGCCCAGCCCAGGCCGAGCAGGTCGTCGAGGCCGAGGGCGAGTCCGAGCAGCACGATGCCGGCGCGCATCAGCCGGCGGCCGGCCAGCGACAGCCCGGGGCGGGCCGGGCCGCGGACGATCGGGCGCAGGCCCGGCAGATGGGCGGCCGCGATGCCGAGCACCACGGCGGCGGTCAGTCGCGGGACGGCGGGCACGGCGGCGTGCACCGCCCAGGCGGCGGCCGTGCCGAGGCAGGCGAGGAGCAGGCCGGGGCCGGTGCGGTGGAGCAGCGGCGGTGCGGTGGGCCCGGCCGTGGTGCGCAGGGTGAGGGCCATCGGGCTCACCTCCCGCCGGTGGCCGGGCCGGGCCCGGCGGGCAGGTGGTAGGTGCGGCGGATGCTGGTGGTGAGCCGGGAGATGTCGGCGCCGTAGACGTGGATGGACAGCGCGGTGCCGGGGCCGGGGTTGCGGACGAGGTGGATGTCGCCGGGCGGGGCGAAGGCGGCGACCGAGCCCTGCGGGCTGACGGCGGCCTCGGTGAACTCCAGCCGCGCGGTCGGGCCGTCGGGGACGAGCCGGTAGCGCAGTTCGCTCTCCTGGCCGCGGTGGACGCCGGCCACGCACCAGGCCACGTGGTCGTGGATCGGGGTCTGCTGGCCGGGCAGCCAGACCAGGGCGACGACGGAGAAGGAGCCGTCGGCCTCCGCGTGCACCAGGTGCTGCCGGTAGCGGGCGGGGTCGCCGAGGCGCTGCTCGGGGGTGAGGAGGTCGTCGGGGCCGAGGTGCGGGGCGAGGCGGTCGGCGACCAGCCGGGCGGTGGTGTCGGGGTCGAGGCCGCGTCCGACGGCGGCGCGGATGTCGGCGATCAGCTGCTGCATCCGCGGGGTGGCCGGGGTGGTGGCGACGAGCCGGCCGGCGGCGTCGGCAAGGGGGGCGGCGGCCTGGACGGGGACGGCAGTGGGAGCGGTGCGGGCGGCGGCGGGGGCGGCCGTACCGGCCGGGGTGGCGGCGGGGACGGCGGCGGTTTTCGCGGCGGTGGCCATGGCAGCAGGGTCGGCGCGACGACCCATCACGTCCAACGACAGTCCGTAGGGGGTTGACCAACTCCCACTTATGGGTCGGCGGCCCCAGGCGGATCGGTCAGCAGCCGTCCCGGGCGGCGGCCGCGCGGCGGAGTTCGTCCAGCACCAGCGCGGTGGCCGGCATCCGCAGGTGCTCGCGCAGGGCGTAGGCGAGCACCCGGCGGCGGTGGTGCGGCTCGACCAGGCGGCCGGTGACCTTGGCGTGGCACAGGAAGGACAGCACCAGGGCGGGCATCAGCGCGATCCCCACGCCCGCGGCGACGAGGCTCTGCACGGCGAGGTTGTCGTCGGTGGTGAAGACGATGTCCGGGGTCCAGCCCTGCTCCGCGCAGATCTGCAGCAGGTTGGCGCGACAGCGCGGGCAGCCGGCGATCCAGCGCTCCTCCGCGAGGTCGGCGAGCCGGACGGCGCTCCGGCGGGCCAGCGGGTGGCCGACCGGCAGCAGCACGGTGAGCTGGTCCTCCAGCAGCGGCGTCTCGACCACCTCGGGCGGGACCTCTACCGGCAGGCCCGGGTACTGGAAGGCCAGCGCGATGTCGCACTCGCCGCGCAGCAGCCGCTCCACGGAGTCGGGCGGCTCGGCCTCCAGCAGCTCCACCCGGATGCCGGGGTGGTCGGCGAGCAGCCGGGCCATCGTCTCCGGAATGAGGGTCGCGTTGGCGCTCGGGAAGGCGCACACCCTGACCTTCCCGGCGCGCAGCCGGGCGAGTGCGCCGAGCTGCTGCTGGGCGGAGGCGAGACTGTCGAGGATCGTCTCCGCGTGCCGGGCCAGCGCCTCGCCCGCCTCGGTGAGCCGGAGGCCGCGGCCCGCCCGGGTGAACAGCGGCACGCCGACGGAGCGCTCCAGCGCCTTCATCTGCTGGGTGATCGCCGGCTGGGTGTAGCCCAGCGTGCGGGCCGCCGCCGAGTACGAACCGGAGACGACCACCTGGTGGAAGGTCCTGATGTGCCGTGAATCGAACACCAACGAATCATAAGCGGAGGTTGGGTCCCCGGACGACGCACCGTCAGCTCACGGTCACCGTACGCGCCGAGAGACACACCCAGGTGCCCCCACGCGCCCCTGAATCGACCACCCGAGCGCCCTTTGAAGACAGCTCCTAGCCCTGGGCGTCCGGGGGTAGGCCGGTCACGGCTTCGGCCGGGGCGACCGGCGCCCCGCCGCGGGTCTTCGGGCTGCGGCGGCCGTGCCGTTCGACGGTGCGGGCGAGCCAGGACAGCAGGAGGCAGAGGCCGATGTAGACCGGGGCGACGACCATCACCACCGGGATGAACGGCAGGCCGTAGTCGAGGTTGGTGGCGATCAGCTTGCCCGCGTGCAGGAACTCCTCGTAGGTGATCAGGAAGCCGAGCGAGGTGTCCTTCAGCGCCACCACCAGCTGGCTGATGATGCTGGGCAGCATCGCCCGGTTCGCCTGCGGCACCAGGACGTACGCCATCACCTGGGTCTTGCGCATGCCGAGCGCGTACCCGGCCTCCCGTTGGCCGGCGGGTACGGCGAGCACGCCGGCGCGCAGCACTTCGGCCAGCACCGAGCCGTTGTAGAGGACGAGTCCGGCGACCAGTGCCTGGAGCGGGTCGGCCTTCAGCGCCACGAAGATGAAGAAGATCATCACCAGCAGCGGCATCGCCCGGAAGAACTCGACCACCGCCCCGCTGATCCGCCGCACCGCGGTGTGCTCGGAGAGCCGCCCGGCCGCGAACAGCGCCGCGAACGGCAGTGCGAGCAGCACCGTCCAGCCGAAGGCCTTCAGGGTGTTGGCGAGCCCGCGCAGGAGGAGTTCCTGGATGCCGCGGTACTGGAAGGCCGTCCACTTCTCGGCGGTGAACTGGTGGGTGTCGAAGAGTTCGACGACCAGCCAGCCGAGCAGGGCCGCGAGGGCCAGGGCGGCGAGCAGGCCGTACAGCCGGTGCCGGGCGAGGGCCCGCGGGCCGGGGGCGTCGTAGAGCGCGGAGGCCTCGGTGCTCACCGGCTCACCGCCGCGCGCCGTTCCAGTACGCCGAACAGCGCGCTGATCGCCAGGGTGAGCAGCAGGTAGCCGGCCGCGATCCAGACGAAGGCCCAGATCACGCTGTAGCCGAGTTCGTTGACGGTGCGGTAGGTGCCGAGCAGTTCGACGACGCTGAACGAGCCGGCGATCGCGGTGTTCTTCGCCAGGGCGATCATCACGCTGCCGAGCGGGGCGACGACCGCCCGGTACGCCTGCGGCAGCACCACCAGGCCGAGCGTCTGGCCGAACGTCAGGCCCAGGCTGCGGGCCGCCTCCCCCTGCCCGGCCGGCACGGTGTTGATGCCGGAGCGGAACGCCTCGCAGACGAAGGCCGAGGTGTAGCAGCCGAGCGCCAGCACGGCGAAGGTGAAGAACGGCAGCACGATGCCGAACCGCGGCAGGCCGAGGACGACCACGAAGAAGAGCAGGGTCAGCGGGGTGTTGCGCAGCACCGTCACCCAGCCGGTGCCGAAGGCCCGCAGGGGCCGCACCGGCGACACCCGGAAGGACGCGACCAGCACGCCGGCGGCGAGCGCCAGGGCGGCGCTGACCCCGGTGAGCGCCAGGGTGCCGAGGAAGCCGTGCCAGTAGGTCGACCAGTTGTCGATCAGCACTTTCATGCGGGCGTCCTCCGGGGCAGTGGGGCGGTGGCGGCCGGCCGGTGGTGGTCGGCCGGTGGCGGGGCGGGCCGCCGGTCAGTAGCGGTCGATCGGGGGCGGGGCGGGGGCGGGCACGCCGGACAGGCCGAGGGTGGCGTCGTAGGCCTTGCGCCAGTCGCCGTTCCGTTCGTGCCGGGCGAGGGCGTCGTTGATCGCACCGCGCAGGACGGTGTCGCCCTTGGGCGTGCCGATCCCGTAGGGCTCCTCGGAGAAGGGCGCGCCGACCACCTTCATCTCGTCGGGCGCCTTGGCCGCGTACCCCTGGAGGATCGCGTTGTCCGTGGTGACGGCGGCGACCTGGGCGGAGATCAGGTTGTCCACGCAGGCCGAGTAGGTGTCGTAGGCGACGAGCTCGGCCTTCGGGTACTCCTCGGCGATCCGCCGGTAGGGGGTGGAGCCGGCCGCGGAGCACACCTTGCGCCCGGCCAGGTCCTCGGGGCCGTGGATGCTGTGGTCGCCGCGGCGCACCAGCAGGCTCTGCCCGGCGACGAAGTACGGGCCGGCGAAGCCGACCAGCTTCTTGCGCCGGTCGTTGATGGTGTAGGTACCGACGTAGTAGTCGACCTGGCCGTTCTGCAGGGCGGTCTCGCGGTTGGCGGAGGCGACGGTGCGGAACTCGACGTCCTCCGGGGCGAAGCCGAGGTCCGCGGCGACCATCCGGGCGATCTCGATGTCGAAGCCGGAGTAGGCGCCGGTGGCCGGGTCCTTCTGGCCGAGGTAGGGCTGGTCCTCCTTGGCGCCGACGACCAGGTGGCCGCGGCGGCGGGCGGCGTCCAGGGTCGGCGAGCCCTGCACGTCGGAGGCGTCCCGGACGGGGTAGTGCGGCAGGGCGCCGGGCTGCGGGCCCTTGGGCGGCGGGGTGCCGGGCCTGCCGCAGGCAGCGGTGGTGGCGAGCGGGGCGAGGACGGCGAGCAGGACGGCGGCGGCCGTGCGGGCGGGTCGCTTCACTCGGCCGCCTCAGTGCTGGAGGATCTTGGCGAGGAAGTCCCGGGCCCGGGCACTGCGCGGGGCGGCGAAGAACTCCTCCGGCGGGCGGTCCTCCACGATGCGGCCGTCGGCCATGAAGACCACGCGGTCGGCGGAGGCGCGGGCGAAGCCCATCTCGTGGGTGACCACGACCATGGTCATCCCGTCCCGGGCGAGGCCGCGCATGACGTCCAGCACCTCGGTGATCGTCTCCGGGTCGAGGGCGGAGGTCGGCTCGTCGAAGAGCAGCGCCTTCGGGTCCATGGCGAGGGCGCGGGCGATGGCCACCCGCTGCTGCTGGCCGCCGGAGAGCTGCGCCGGGTAGCGGTCGGCGAGTGCGGCGAGGCCGACCCGGTCCAGCAGGTCGAGGCCGCGCCGCTCGGCGTCCGCGCGGGAGCGCCGGCGGACCTTGGTCTGCGCGAGGGTGACGTTGTCCAGCACCGTCCGGTGCGCGAAGAGGTTGAAGGACTGGAAGACCATGCCGACCTCGGCGCGCAGCGCGGCCAGCGCCCGGCCCTCCTGCGGCATCGGACGGCCGTCGATGCTGATCCGGCCGCTCTCCACGGTCTCCAGCCGGTTGATCGCCCGGCAGAGGGTGGACTTGCCGGAGCCGGAGGGGCCGATCACCACCACGACCTCGCCCCGGCCGACGACCAGGTCGATGTCCTGCAGCACGTGGAGCTCGCCGAAGTGCTTGTTCACCCCGGCGAGTTCGATCAGCGGCGGGCGGGCGGTGGTCACTTGGTGCGACGCCCCCTGAGCAGCCAGCCGGCCGCGCCGCCGACGAGCAGGGTGCCGAGCAGGGCGATCCACAGCGGTGCGGTCACCGTGAACACCCAGAACCGGATCTGCACGTCGTCGAGGTTGGCGAACAGGAACCAGATCGCCAGTACCGCGATCACCCCGCCGGCGATCCACCTGGTGGGCACTCCCGCGATCTCGCCGCGCGGCCCGCCGCCGGACGCGCCGCCCGGGGAACCACCCGAAGTCTTGGTCACACCATCAGTCTGCTCCGTTCCGTACCGGTTTGCCGGTATCGCGCCGCCCGGTACGACCCGGGCGGCGCAATGCCGGTTGCTCCGTGCTCCCCACCGGCCGGGCCGGACACGCTCACCGGCCGGGCCGGACACGCTCACCGGTCGGGCCGGACGCGCTCAGCGCTCGTTCCGCCAGGAGCGCCAGAGCGCCGCGTACGGCCCGCCGGCCGCGACCAGCTCGGAGTGGCTGCCGTACTCGCTGATCCGGCCCTGCTCGACCACCGCGATCACGTCGGCGTCGTGCGCGGTGTGCAGGCGGTGCGCGATGGCGATCACCGTGCGGCCCTCCAGCACCCGGGAGAGCGAGCGCTCCAGGTGGCGGGCGGCCCGCGGGTCGAGCAGCGAGGTCGCCTCGTCCAGCACCAGGGTGTGCGGGTCTGCGAGGACGAGCCGGGCGAGCGCCAGTTGCTGGGCCTGGGCCGGGGTGAGCGCGGTGCCGCCCGAGCCGACCTCGGTGTCCAGGCCCTCGGGCAGGGCGTCGGCCCAGTCCTCGGCGTCGACGGCGGCGAGCGCGGCCCGCAGCTCGGTGTCGTCGGCGCCCGGCCGGGCGAGCCGCAGGTTGTCCCGGAGCGTGCCGACGAACACGTGGTGCTCCTGGTTGACCAGGGCGACCTCGGCCCGGACCCGCTCGGCGGGCATCTCCGCCAGGGCGGCGCCGCCGAGGGTGACCCGGCCGCGGCCCGGTGCGTAGATGCCGGCGAGCAGCCGTCCGAGCGTGGACTTGCCGGCGCCGGACGGGCCGACCAGGGCGACCCGGCTGCCCGGTGCGACGTCCAGGCTGATGCCGTGCAGCACGTCGGCGCCCTCGCGGTAGCCGAAGCGGACCTCCTCGGCCCGCACCCGCCGACCGTCGGGGCTGAGCGTCTCGTCGGTGTCCGGGTCCTCCACCTCGCGGACGCCGACCAGGCGGGCCAGCGACGCCTGCCCGATCTGCAGCTCGTCGTACCAGCGCAGGATGAGGTCGACCGGGTGGACGAGCGCCTGCGCGTAGAGCACGCCGGCGGTGAGCCGGCCGACGTCGATCCAGCCCTGGACGGTGAACACCCCGCCGAGGGTGAGCGTGCCGAGCACGGCGAGCGCGTAGGTCGCGTCGACGGTCGGGAACCAGACCGAGCGCAGCCAGAGCGTGTACCGCTCCCAGGCCACCCACTCGCCGATCTTGCGGTCGGTCAGCCGGACCCGCTGCTCGCCGAGGCGCAGCGTCTCCACGGTGCGGCCGGCGTCGACCGTCTCGGCGAGGACGGTGTTGACCGCCGCGTACCCGGCCGACTCGGCGCGGTAGGACTGCGGTGCGCGCCGGAAGTACCAGCGGGAGCTGGCGAGCAGCAGCGGCAGGCCGATCACCGCGGTGGCGGCGAGCAGCGGCGAGGTCAGCACCAGTGCACCGAGCACGAGCACCACGGAGACCACGGCGACGGCGAGCTCGGGGACGGCCTCGCGGACCGACTTGGCGAGCCGGTCGACGTCGGTGGTGCCGCGGGAGACGAGGTCGCCGGTGCCGGCCCGCTCCAGGACGCCGGGCGGCAGCGCGACCGACCGGACGAGGAAGTCCTCGCGCAGGTCGGCCAGCACCTCCTCGCCGAGGATGCCGCCGCGCAGCCGGGACAGTCCCATGAACACGGACTGCACGACCAGGGCCGCGAGGTACCAGCCGACGGCGGTGAGGATGCGGCCCTCGGTGGTGCCGGCGGAGAGCGACTCGACGAGCGAGCCGAGCACCCACGGGCCGACCAGGCCGGCCACGGTGGCGACCGAGTGCAGCGCGACGACGGCGGCGAAGCCGCCGCGGTGGCGCCGGGCGAGCAGCCGGACGTAGGCGCGGACGGTGGCCGGGCGGGCCACCGGGAGCATGGTGGCGGTCCCCTGCTCCTGGACGGTGGGTGGCTTCAGGCCTCGGGGGAGCCGCATGCCGCCTCCTTCACGGTCTGGTTCGGTGCGGGGGTGTCGGCGTCCGGCGCGGGACGTGCGACGGCGGGGCCGGCGGGAGCGGGGCCGGCGTCCTCCTCGCGGGTGACGACGGCCCGGTACCGGGCGTCGTCGGCGATCAGGGCGCGGTGGGTGCCGGTCGCGGCGACCCGGCCGTCCTGGACGAGGACGACGCCGTCGGCCTGGTCGAGCAGCAGCGGGCTGGTGGCGAAGACCACCGTGGTGCGGCCGTCCCGGACCTTGCGCAGACCGGCCGCGATCCGCGACTCGGTGTGGGCGTCGACGGCGCTGGTGGGCTCGTCCATGACGAGCACCGGCGGGTCGGCGACCAGCGAGCGGGCGAGGGCCAGCCGCTGCCGCTGGCCGCCGGAGAGCGAGCGGCCGCGCTCGGTGATCCGGGCGGCCATCGGGTCGCCGCCGCACTCGGGCGAGCCGTCGACGAGGGCGTCGAGCACGTCCTCGGCGCGGGCGGCGGCCAGCGCCTCGGCGGTGTCCACCCGCCCGGCGCCGGGGACGTCCAGCAGTTCGGCCAGCGTGCCGGAGAGCAGCACCGGCTCCTTGTCGTGGACGAGCACGGCGGCCCGGGCGTCGGCCAGCGGCACGCCGTCCAGCGGGACGCCGCCGAGCCGGACGGAGGGCTGCGGCCGTTCGTCCTCGCCGAGCGGGACGTGTCCGCCGAGCCGGGCGGCGAGTGCGCCGGCGACGTCCGGGTCGCCGCAGACCACGGCGGTGAGCCGGCCGGCCCGGGCGGTCAGGCCGGTGACCGGGTCGTGCAGGTCGCCGCGTTCGGGCCGGACGATGCTCTCCGGGAAGTCGCTGCCGGGGGCGGTGCGGCTGAGCGCGAGGACGCGGGCGGCGCGGCCGGCCGAGACCCGGGCCACCGACCAGGCGTGCGCGGCCTCGCCGAGGATGCGCAGCGGCGCGGCGAGGAAGGCCGTCGCGCCGTAGACGGCGACGAGCTCGCCGATGCCGAGCGCACCGGTCGCGGCGAGGTGGGCGCCGTACCAGGTGACGCCGACGACGAACAGGCCGGGCAGCAGGACCTGCTGGGCCTGCATCAGGGACCAGGTGCGGGCGGCCCGGACGGCGGCCCGGCGGACCTTCTGCGAGGCGGTGCGGTACCGCTCCAGGAAGAGCTCCTCGCCGCCGATGCCGCGCAGCACGCGCAGGCCCGCGACGGTGTCGGCGGCGAGTTCGGTGGCCTTGCCGCCGAGGGCGCGCTGCTCGGAGTAGCGCCGTTCGAACGGGCCGAGCAGCGGCCAGACGGCGGCGGCGAGCACCGGCACGCCGAGCAGGACGGCGGTGCCGAGCAGCGGCTCGCGGACGAGCACGACGAGGCTGACGGCGAGCCAGACCAGCACGGCGGCGCGGACCCGGGCCATCAGCTCGACGTACCAGCCGATCTTCTCGACGTCGCCGCTGCTGACGGCGACCACCTCGCCGGTGGCGATCCGGCGGGAGAGGCCGGCGCCGAGGCGGGAGGCCTGACGGGCGACGAGCTGGCGGACCTGGGCGGCGCAGGTGATCCAGTTCCACACCGCCTGGCGGTGCAGCAGGACGGTGCCGATGGCCTGGAGGACGGCGAGCAGCACGGCGAGGCCGCCGGCCCGCCAGATGCCGGCGGTGTCCTCGTCGACCGCGGCCTGGATGCCGAGGCCGAGGGCCAGCGGCAGGGCCGCCTGACAGCCCATTTCGAGGACGCCCCAGCAGGTGGCGAGGACCTGCCCGCGCCGCTGGGCGCGGGAGAGCCAGCGCAGCAGGCCCAGCGGGGAGGAGAGGTCGGGTCTGCCGGGGTCGTCCAGCGGCAGGTGTGCGAGCGGCATGACGCTCCGTTACGGGTGGTACGGGCAGGTCGGGCGCGCGGCCCGGGTCGCGGGCACGGCGGAGGGCCCGGCGCTCGGGCGCGACCAGGGCTTCGGGAGGCGGGGGCGGGCCCGTCGGGGGTGCGGGCGCCGGACACGGTTCAGGACGTCATGGTCACCGAGCGTCCCCGTCGGGGTGTGGCGCACGCAACAGGTTTTCCGGGCGACCCGCGGAATTCCGGCCAGGGCGGCGGCGGGTCTCACCGGATCGAGGGAATATCCGCACACCGGGAATGTTTTCCCTGCCGCTCCCGTTGGCCGCCTTCGGAAGCATCGGACGACCAGGAGGGCACCCCTTCCCGTGAGCACCATCCCCAGCGTCACGCTCAACGACGGCGCGGTGATCCCGCAGCTCGGTTTCGGCGTCTGGCAGGTTCCGGACGCGGAGGCCGCTCCGGCGGTCCGCGCGGCGATCGAGGCGGGCTACCGCTCGATCGACACCGCGGCCGTGTACGAGAACGAGACCGGCACCGGCGTCGCGATAGCCGAGTCGGGCGTGGCCCGCGAGGAGCTGTTCGTCACCACCAAGCTGTGGAACTCGGGCACCGTCGACTGGTCCGGGCAGCAGGGCCGGGACGCCGTGCTCCGCGCGTTCGACGACTCGCTGGCCAAGCTCGGACTCGACCACGTCGACCTGTACCTGATCCACTGGCCGCGGCCGATGCACGGCTCCTTCGGCAACATCTGGAAGGCCTTCGAGCAGCTGGCGGCGGACGGCCGCGCCACGTCGATCGGCGTCTCGAACTTCGGTCCGCAGCAGCTGGAGGTGCTGCTGCAGGAGAGCTCGGTCGCCCCGGTGCTCAACCAGGTCGAGCTGCACCCCTACTTCCCGCAGCACGAGCTGCGGGCGTTCCACGCGCAGCACGGCATCGCGACCGAGGCGTGGAGCCCGCTCGGCCAGGGCAAGTCGCTGCTCGACGAGCCGGCTCTGGCGAAGGTGGCCGCCAAGCACGGCCGCACCCCGGCCCAGGTGGTGCTGCGCTGGCACCTGCAGAGCGGCGTCATCGCGATCCCGAAGTCGGTCACCCCGTCGCGGATCAGGGAGAACCTCGACGTGGCCGGCTTCGAGCTGGACGCCGAGGACCTCGCGGCGATCGCCTCGATCGACACCGGCCGCCGGATCGGCCCGGACCCGCAGGGCTTCGACTGGAACTGAACCGGTCCCGGTCCGTGCGGCGGCCGGCCCCACCCGCGGGTGGGGCCGGCCGCCGCACGGTACGCCCGAGGGCCGTCACTCCGCACAGGTGACGGCCCTCGGGCGGTTGCGCGGCCGGGGCCGCGCACCTGCCGAATCGTTCCGCCCCGGCTACAGCCGGGCGGTCTTGGCGAGCAGGGCCAGTGCCTGCTCGTGCTCCTCGGGCTCCAGCGGAGCGAGGAGCAGTTCCTGCACCTCGCGCACTCCGGCCGCCGACCGGTGCAGGAGGTCCTGCCCGGCGGGCGAGAGCGACAGCAGGTTGCGCCGCCCGTCCGAGGGGTCGCGGCGGCGGAGCACCAGGCCGCGCCGGACGAGCCGGCTGACCATCTCGGCCATCGTCGCCTTGTCGAGCGAAGCGAGTTCGCCGACGGTGCGCTGGTCCGCACCCGGCTCCGTCTCCAGCGCCTCCAGCACCGCATACTGGGGCGCGGTCAGCTCGGCGCCGACCTTGTCGGACCAGAGCTTGGTGTGCACCTGCTGGGCCACCCGAATGAGGTAGCCGATCGCCCGCTGGGCGTCGAGCAGCGGACGCGCGTCGGTCAGCGCTGCGACCGCGGCCGGTTCCAGCCGGGCTATCTTGGCCATGACCCGGACGATCTCGATCTGCTCGTCGGGGGTGAGCGGCTCGAAGAGCGTCCGCTGCACGCGGACGACTCCGCCGGTGGCCTCGCGGACCGCCTGGGCGCCGTTCTGAGACAGGGCCAGCAGCTTGCGCCGGCCGTCGGCCGGGTCGCGCCGGCGCAGCACCAGGCCGCGTCGGACGAGTCGGGCCACCATCTCGGCCATCGTCGCCTTGTCCAGCGAGGCCCGTTCGCCCACGGTGCGCTGATCGGCACCGGGCTCGAGGGCGAGCGCGAGGAGCACGGCGAACTGCGGAGCCGTCAGATCGGCTCCGACGTGCTCGGACCACAAGCGGGTGTGCACCTGCTGGGCCACTCGGGTTGTCGGGATCTCCCCCAGCACCATGAAATCCGTCCCGGTGTCACGCTCGGTGTGTGTGGGACACCCGAGCGGGGCAGTAACGGCGAGTAAGCGTCCCGCTGTGTGGGAGGGCGCGTCAGCCGTGCAGCCGGTGGCTGCTGGCGCACACTATACAAACGGTTCAGCCGCCCTGGCAGGCAGGGGCTGATAGTAGTCGCATGTTCGGCAAAGTTGGCATATTTCCGCCATCTGTCGGGCCCACGACAGGTCGGGTTTCGCCCGTCCGGCCGCTGCCCGCCCTCACCCTCCGTCACCTGCGGCTCTACACCCTGGCCCACGAGACTACCCGCCGGTAGGGTGTCGCCGCAGCGCGCTGTGTACCACCTTTCGCCCCGGGCTCATCGGCCGGGGCGCGCGGGGAGGCCGCCGCCCCCGGTGCCGGCCTCCCTCCCCTCCGAGAGAGACGAGTACGAGCATGACCGAGCAGTCCCCCGCCACCCGGGTCGCCGTCGTCACCGGTGGCGCCCGCGGCATCGGCGCCGCCACCGCCCTGCGCCTGGCCGCCGACGGCTACGCCGTCGCCGTGGTCGACCTGGAGGAGTCCGCGGGCAAGCAGACCGTGGACGCCATCGTGGCCGCGGGCGGCCGTGCGCTCGCCGTCGGCGCCGACGTCTCGAACGCCGAGCAGGTGCAGGCCGCCGTCGACCGGATCGCCGCCGAACTCGGCGCCCCCGTGGTGCTGGTGAACAACGCCGGTGTGCTCCGCGACAACCTGCTCTTCAAGATGTCCGAGTCCGACTGGGACACCGTCATGAACGTGCACCTCAAGGGCGCCTTCCTGATGACCCGTGCGGTGCAGAAGCACATGGTGGACGCCGGCTTCGGACGGATCGTCAACCTCTCCTCCTCGTCCGCCCAGGGCAACCGCGGCCAGGCCAACTACTCGTCCGCGAAGGCCGGTCTGCAGGGCTTCACCAAGACCCTGGCGATCGAGCTCGGCAAGTTCGGCATCACCGCCAACGCGGTCGCCCCCGGCTTCATCGCCACCGACATGACCGCGGCCACCGCCGCCCGGGTGGGCATGGAGTTCGAGGCGTTCAAGCAGGCCGCCGCGACCCAGATCCCGGTGAACCGGGTCGGCACCCCCGAGGACATCGCCCACACCATCTCCTTCCTGGCGAGCGAGGGCGCCGGCTTCGTCTCCGGCCAGGTCGTGTACGTGGCCGGCGGCCCGCTCGACTGACCCGCGGACGGGTGCTGCGGACCGTACCCGCGGCGACCGGCGCGGACGTGCCGGTCGCCGAGGGTGCGGAAGAAGCCAGAGCGTCGCAGTGCGCACAGGCCCTCCGATGGTCCACACTCGGTAGCAGACGTCCGCTGCCCGAGGAGGGCCGCGGAGCCGCAGCCGACCGGTCGCCGACGGCACGGCCGGCACTCGTACCACTGGAGGCCTCCATGTCCGAGTCCACTGACAGCCGATCGATGCCCACCCCGGACCACCTGCTCCACACCGGGGCGGAGCACCCCGTCGACCCCGAGGACCTGGTGATGGCCTCCGGCCGCACCCCCACCCCGGAGCTCATCGAGAAGGCCCGGCAGGACCTCCAGAAGTACGGCCGGGTCGCCGTGGAGCGCCTGCTCCCCTGACCTGGAGTCCGTACCGCCGCCGCCGAGAGGCCCCGCGTCCGCGGGGCCTCTCGCGTTCCGCCGCCGCGGCTCCGGCGGGGGAACCGGCGGTCCCGGCCCCACCCGGACCGCCGTGGTGCAGCGGGTAGGGTCTCTGGGGTGCGAGTCCTGACCGAATCCCCCCTCGACCGGCGGCCCGCGGCCGTCCCGCCGGCGGAGCCGGCCCGGACGCCGATCGGCCGCGGGCGCGTGCTGCTGATCGCCGCCACCGCGCTGGTGTACGCGGCGGTCGTGGTCGGGGTGCTCGCCGACACCGCCCTGGTCCGCTTCGACTGGTGGCTGGAGCTGCTCAAGCCGTACAAGCGGTGGCCCGAGGTGCGGCCGCTGCTCGACGTGTGGATCGTGGCGGGCCAGCGCGGCCCCTCCGCCATCGCCGCCTGCCTCTGGCTCGGCTGGCGCTCCTGGCGCAGCCGCACCGTGCGGCCGCTGCTGGTGATGGGCGCGGCCCTGCTGCTCCTCAACATCACCGTGGGCGGCGTCAAGATCGTCACCGGTCGGCTCGGCCCGCACTATGCGCACGTCATCGACTCCCCCGAGCTGTTCGCCGGAGGAACGATCTTCCCGTCCGGGCACACCGCCAACGCGGTGGTGACCTGGGGCGTCCTCGCCTACCTGGCGGTGCGGTGGCGGCGCACCGGGGCGGTGCTGGCCGGGCTGACGGCGGCGTCGATCGGCCTCACCACCGTCTACCTCGGCACCCACTGGATCTCGGACGTGGTGGCCGGCTGGACGGCCGGCCTGCTGGTGCTGCTCGCCCTGCCGCTCGCCGAGCCGCTGGTGGACGCCGCGGACCGCCGGATCACCGCGCTGTACCACGGCCCGGCCGGCCGCACCGGGCGCTGACCCCCGGCCTACCATGGAAGGGGGGCTGGAGGTGAGCGCCATGCGTCCGGCGAGGACACCCCGGTACTGGCGCAGCGGCACCGAGCCGGCGACCGCCCGCAGCGATCTGAAGCTGCGCTTCCTGCTGTCGGTGATGTTCCTGCCGGTGTTCGTGGCGATGACGGCCGGGTTCGCGCTCTGGGCCTCCCTCAGCACCGGCTCCGACCTGCCGAGCAGCGGTGCGCTGACGGGCTTCGCAGTGCTCTCCGGGGTGCTGACGGTGTTCGCCGCGGTGGACCTGTACGTGGTGGTCCGGCGCCGCCGCACCGAGCTGTGACGCCCGGCCCGGCGCTCGCCGCGGACGTCAGGGCTCGCGGCGTCCGTCGACCCGGCGGGGCAGTCCGAGCGGGTTGGCGTCGTGCAGCTCGGGCGGCAGCAGCTCCTCCGGGGTGTTCTGGTAGCTGACCGGGCGGAGCCAGCGCTCGATCGCGGTGGCGCCGACCGAGGTCGAGGTGGAGGTGGTGGCCGGGTAGGGGCCGCCGTGCTGCATGGCGGGGGCGACGGCGACACCGGTCGGCCAGCCGTCGACGACCAGGCGGCCGGCCAGCGGCAGGAGGCGCTGCAGCAGCGCGGCGGCGTCCGGTCCGCGCTCGTCGGCGGCGAGCTGGACGGTGGCCGTGAGGGTGCCGTCGAGCCGGGCGAGGACGGTCTCCAGTTCGGTGGCGTCGCGGTAGCGGACGAGCACGGTGACCGGGCCGAAGCACTCCTCCAGCAGCAGGTCGGCGAGCCGGTCGGCGGCGACCGCGAGCACGCCCGGCCGGACGGCGAGCGGTGCACCGTCGGCGGGCGCCGCGCCGGCGGCGAGCAGCACCTCCACCCCGGGGCGTGCGGCGCGCTCGCGCACGCCCTCCAGGAAGGCCGCGCGCATCCGCGGATCGAGCATCGGGGCGGCCGGGGCCTGCGCGGCGGCGGCGACCACGGCCTTCTCGACGCCGGGATCGGCGGCCGGGACGAGGACCAGGCCGGGCTTGACGCAGAACTGGCCGTTGCCGAGGGTGAACGATCCGGCGAGCCCGGCGCCGATCTCCTCGGCGCGGGTGGCGGCGGCCCGCTCGGTGACGACGACGGGGTTGAGGCTGCCGAGTTCGCCGTGGAAGGGGATCGGCCGGGGCCGGGCGGCGGCCAGGTCGTACAGGGCACGGCCGCCTCGGACGGAGCCGGTGAAGCCGACGGCGGCGGTCAGCGGGTGGCGGACGAGGGCCGGGCCGGCGTCGAAGCCGTGCACCAGGCCGAGGACGTCCGCGGGCAGGCCCACCGATTCCGCGGCGGCCCGGATCAGCCGGGCGGTGGTCGCACCGGTCTCCGGGTGGTCGGGGTGCGCCTTGACGACGACCGGGCAGCCCGCGGCGAGGGCGCTGGCGGTGTCCCCGCCGGACACGGAGAAGGCGAGCGGGAAGTTGCTCGCCGCGAAGACGGCGACGACGCCGAGCGGCAGCTTCGTCCGCCGCAGGTCGGGCCGGCCGAGTGCCGGGTCGGCGTGGTCGATCACGATGTCGAGGAAGGACCCTTCGTCGACCTGGTCGGCGAAGGCGCGCAGTTGGTAGGTGGTGCGGGCGAGTTCGCCGGTGAGCCGGGCGGTTCCGAGGGCGGTCTCCGCGTCGGCGGCGGTGACGATCTCGCCGGCGGCGGCCTCCAGGTGGTCGGCGGCGGCGCGCAGCAGTGCCGTCCGGCGTGCGCGGTCGGCGAGCGCCGGGGCTGCCGCGGCGGCCGCGCGGACGGCGGCGTCGACCCGGGCGGCGCCGGCCTCCGTGGCGACCGGGCCGCGCGGTTCGCCGGTCCTCGGGTCGGTGGAGTGGACGGGGGCGGGCCGGTCGTCGGCGGTGTGCACGCGGGCCTCCTCAGCGCGGTGCCGGTCGGGTAGCGTCCGCGGCGGAGGTGCGTCCGCGGCGGTGGCGCGTGCGGGCCGGTCTCCCCGTCTCCCGCACCGCCCGGCTGTTCAGTATGCTGAACGCGGTACGACTACTTGAACTCGCGGGACGATACGCCGCGTGACGGAAGGGGTCAAGGACATGCCCTCGCCCAAGGACGCCGCGCCCGGCGGCGCCCAGGTCAAGTCCGCGGTGCGCACCGTGGAACTCCTGGAGTACTTCGCCGGCAACACCGGCATGCACAGCCTGGCCGAGGTGCAGGAGCAGACCGGGTACCCCAAGTCCAGCCTGTACATGCTGCTGCGCACCCTGGTCGAACTCGGCTGGGTGGAGACCGACGCGACCGGCACCCGCTACGGCATCGGCGTCCGTGCCCTGCTGGTCGGCAGCTCGTACATCGACGGCGACGAGGCGGTGGCCGCGGCCCGCCCGACCCTGGACCGGCTGGCCGACGACACCGGCGAGACGATCCACCTCGCCCGCCTCGACGGCACCAACGTGGTGTACCTGGCGACCCGTCAGTCCCAGCACAGCCTGCGGCCCTTCACCCGGATCGGCCGGCGGCTGCCCGCGTACTGCACCTCGCACGGCAAGGCACTGCTGGCCACCCGCACCGACGAGCAGATCCGCCGGCTGCTGCCGGAGAAGCTGGAGCCGCTCACCGAGCACACCCACACCGACCGCGAGGAGCTCATCGAGGAGCTGCAGCGGGTGCGCGAGCTCGGCTACGCCGTGGACCGCGAGGAGAACACCCTCGGCGTGCGCTGCTTCGGCGTGGCGATCCCCTACCGGCATCCCGCGCGGGACGCGGTGAGCGTGTCGGTGCCGGTCGCCCGGCTGACCCCGGGCCGCGAGCAGACGATCCGCGACGCCCTGATGGACGCCCGCGACCGCCTCACCCTCGCCACCCGGCACCTCTGACCGGCCGCCCCGCACCGCACCGGCCGCACCGCACCGCACCGGCCGGGCGCGGGGCGGGCCCGGCCGACGGCCCGATCCCGGTCCACCCCTCCCCCGATCGCAGCGGGCATGACAGTCTGTCCGCCATGCGCACACGTTCCCTCACCGTGGCCGTCGCGGCCGCCGCCGTGATCGGGCTGGCCGGATGCTCCGGCTCCACCGACTCCGCGTCGAAGGCCGACCCCGCCGCACCCGCCTCCGCCGCCCCGGCGGCCTCCGCCGCCCCGGCCGCCTCCGGCGCCCCTGCCGCGTCCGGGGCCACCTCCGGCGACGCCGCTGCCGGCACGCCGGCCGGCGCCAAGCCCGCGCCGCCGTCGAACGCCGGGCTGCCCGCCGAGCCGGACTCCGCGACCGCCGCCAAGCTGGTCGCGGCGCTGAAGGCGCTGGACCCGGACATCGTCTCGGCGGGGCCGGCGAAGACGGTGGAGGCGGCCCGCAAGCAGTGCCAGGCCGTCTACAACTACCCGAAGGACCACGCCAGGCTGGTCGCGGTGGCGGGCAGCACCTTCACCTCCGCCGCGCACCCGAAGGGCTTCGGCCCGGAGGTCTCGGAGAAGATCCTCGCCGCCGTGCAGGCCTCGGGCCTGTGCACCCGCATCTGACCCGTCGACAGCCGCGGGCCCCGACCGTCCTCCGGTCGGGGCCCGCGTGCGTGTCAGCCCGCCGGCCGCAGCAGCCGCCGCACCGCCGCCAGGTCCGCGTCGGAGGCCAGGCCCGCGTGGTAGAGCCGTAGTTCGTCGGCGCCCGGGACGGCCCGCGGCGGGGCCCCGCCCAGCCCGGCGACCACCGGCAGGTTGGCCGCGAGCACCGTGCCGGGCCGCCGGTGGGACGCGGTGAGCGGCAGGGTGCGGGCCGGGTCGGGCAGCACCAGCCCGTCGGCGAACTCCAGCACCCGGGCCGCGTCGACCCCGGGGTTCGGACCGGACCGGTGCACCAGCGGGTCGCCGTGCAGCCGCACCCGGACCCCGGGCGGAGCGGCGGAGCGCACCGCCGCGACCGCCGCGCGCTGCAGGGCCAGGGCGGCCGCCGTCCGATGGGCGAGGGCGGCGGCGGCCGGGTCCGGCGGGCCGAGGGGCCGGGCGGGCCGCCGGCCGAGGGCGGGGGGCGGCACCGGCGGGGCCCGCGCCGATCGCGGCCCCGACCGCGGCCCACTCCTCGCCGGCCGCCGGGTCGGGGGCGCCGCGCCACAGCGGTTCCAGCGCGGCCAGGACGGCCGCTCGCAGGGCGTCGGCGCCGTCCCCGTAGCCGCGGCGGCAGACCCCGCAGAAGCAGAGCGACATCAGGAACTGCCCGACCGGGCCGAGCGGAACGCCGCCGGTCTTGTCGTGGGCGTGCAGGTGGGCCAGCCCGTACCAGCCGCAGGACTCCAGTTCGGTGCCGGTCGCGCCGGGCCGGACGGCGGCCTCGGCGGCGAGGTCCGCGGCGTACTCGACCACCTCGGGCCGGGCGATGCACGGCGCCCACGGGTAGGGCTCGCCGTAGGCGTTGTGCACCGTGCTCGCCGGGAACTCGCCGCCCAGCCGGGAGTTGTGGGCGAGCACCACCCAGCTGTGCACCTCGACGCCGGCGCCGAGCAGCGCCCCGGCCGCTTCGCCGAACGGGTCGGCGGACGGCAGCCAGTCCTGGGCGTACGGGCGCAGCCGGCGGCCCCGCCAGCGGGCGGGCGAGGCCGGGTAGTAGACGGCGGAGTGGCGGGCGGTGACGATCCGCCGCGCGGGGTGGCGGGGTGTCAGGGCGCGGGTGGAGTGGTACGCGGAGGCGAGGGTGGCCCGGTCGGGGCCGAGGTCGGCGAGGCGGTCGGCGGCGTGCGGGTCGCCGAGCACGTCCCAGGGGTAGAGGAAGGCGGAGGTGCGCACGGCGGCTCCGTGGATCGGGGGTGCCCGGCGTCCGGCCGGGCACCCGGGCGGGCGGGGTCAGATCAGGCTGCGGCCGTGCTCGACCAGGCGGGCGAGCTGCTCGACGTGCTCGGGGGCGGGTTCGGTGAGCGGCGGGCGGACGGGTCCGGCGTCCAGGCCGTCGAGCCGCACCCCGGCCTTGACGAGCGAGACGGCGTAGCCGCTGCCCTGGGCGCGAAGTTCGACCAGCGGCCGGTAGAAGCCGTCGAGCAGCCGGTTGGCGGTGGTGTCGTCGCCGGTGGTGAGGGCGCGGTGGAAGGCGAGCGCGATGTCGGGGGCGAAGCAGAAGACGGCGGAGGAGTAGAGGGTGACGCCGATGCCCCGGTAGGCGAGTCCGGTGAGTTCGGCGGTGGGCAGGCCGTTGAACCAGCAGAACGGGCGGTCGGGCCGGGCGGTGCGGACGGCGCTGACGATCCGCTGCATCCGGTCGATGTCGCCGACGCCGTCCTTGAAGCCGACGACGTTGTCGAGGCCGGCGAGGCGGACGACGGTCTCCGGGTCGAGGACGGCGTTGTCGCGGGCGTACACGACGATCTCCAGCGGGGTGGCGGCGGCGAGGGCGGCGTAGTGCCGGTACAGCCCCTCCTGGGAGGGCTTCACCAGGTACGGCGGGAGGGCGAGGACGCCGTCGGCGCCGGCGCGCTCGGCGCGCCGCAGGAAGTCGAGGGCGAGGGCGGTGCCGTGGCCCACACCGGCCACGACCGGGACGGCTCCGGCTGTTTCCTCGACGGCGGCGGCGATGACAGCCTCGTACTCGTCGAGTCCGAGGGCGTGGTACTCGCCGGTGCCGCAGGCGGCGAAGACGGCGGCGGCGCCGGCGTCGAGGCGGGCGCGGACGTGGGCGCGGAGGGCGGCGTGGTCGACGGCGCCGTCCGGGGCGAAGGGGGTGACGGGGAAGAAGAGCAGTCCGTCGAGGCGGTCGGCGAGCGGGGTGCGGTCCGCGATCGGGGCGGCGGGCAGGTCAGCAGGCATGGGGGTCGCTCTCCAGGGGGTGCGGCGAACGGGGCGCGGCGAACGGTGTGCGGCGGAGGCGGGTGCCCGGGCGACCCGGGCGCCCCTCGACAGGGTTATACATCACCATGACCACAGTCCACATCCATGAACGCTAATTCGCTGCACGGGGGGTTGACGCCCTAACAGCCCCTTCCTAGGGTGTCCACACCTGTGAACAACCTCCAAGGGCATGTCTTCTCCCGTCCCCGGGCAGAGAGGAGGCGAGCACACGCGTGGCTCTCGCCGGCACCCCCCGTTCCCGCGGCCCCCGACTGCGCCGGGCCCTCACCCCGTACACCCTGATCGCACCGACCGTGCTGCTGCTGGCCGTCTTCCTGGTCGTCCCGGTCGGCAGCGTGCTGTACTCCGCGCTCCAGCACCACGTCGTCAACGAGCCCTACGACGACGCCTTCGTCGGCCTCGACAACTTCCGCCGGATGGCCGGCGACGAACAGTTCTGGCGCAGTCTGGCCTTCTCGGCGAAGTGGGTGGCCGCCGAGGTCGTGCTGCAGCTGCTGCTGGGCCTCGCACTCGCCCTGATCGTCAACGAGACCTTCGTCGGACGCGCCGTCGCCCGGGCCCTGGTCTTCTCCCCCTGGGCCGTCTCCGGCGTCCTGACCACCGGCATCTGGATCCTGCTCTACAACCCGGCCACCGGCGTCCTCCACCACCTGGCGGAGCTCGGCGTCGGCGACGCCGGCACCTCCGTGCTCGGCAACCCGGACACCGTGTTCGGTGCCGTCGTCGTCGCCGAACTCTGGCGCGGCGTACCGTTCTTCGCCATCCTCGTCCTCGCCGACCTGCAGTCCGTGCCCCGGGAGCTCTACGAGGCCGCCTCGATGGACGGCGCCGGCCGGGTCCGCAGCTTCCTGCACGTCACCCTGCCGCACCTGCGCGACGCGATCGTGCTGGCCACCCTGCTGCGCGGGGTCTGGGAGTTCAACAACGTCGACCTGCTCTACACCCTCACCAACGGCGGCCCGGCCGGCGCCACCACCGGCCTGCCCCTGTACGTCGCCCAACTCGCCCGCAAGTCCTACGACTTCGGCTACGGCTCGGCGCTGACCTGCGCGGCCTTCGTGATCCTGCTGTTCTGCTCGATCCTCTACCTGCGGCTCAGCAGGTTCGGCAGCGGGAAGTGACGGCGCCGATGACCGCCCCCGACCTGGAGCGCGCCCCCGTGACCACCGCCGCCCTGCCCACCCCGGCCCGCACCGCCGCCGGCACGGGCCGTCCCGCCCGGCGGCGCGACGGCCGGTTCCTGCGGCTGTTCCTGCCGCTCGGCCTCTACCTGCTCTTCACCCTGGTGCCGTTCTACTGGATGCTGCTCTTCGCCCTCCGCCCGGCCGGCTCCACCTCGCTGCTGCCCTGGCCGATCACCACCGAGCACTTCGCGACGGTGTGGAACGGCATGGGCTTCAGCACCTACGTCCGCAACAGCGTGTGGATCGCCCTGCTCACCCTGCTGTTCGTCACCTTCTTCGCCCTGATGGGCGGCTACGCGCTCGCCCGGTTCGACTTCCGCGGCCGCCGGGTGTTCATGCTGGCGCTGCTGTGCACCCAGTTCGTGCCGGGCGCGATGATGCTCATCCCGCTGTTCGAGATCTTCCGGACCTTCCACCTGATCGACTCCCGGTGGAGCCTGATCGTCGCCGAGACGACCTTCCAGCTCCCGCTCGCGATGATCCTGATGAGCGGCTTCGTGAAGAACGTCCCGGTCGAGCTGGAGGAGTCGGCGACGGTGGACGGCTGCGGCCGGCTGCGCGCCTTCCTCGCGGTCGTGCTGCCGCTGCTGCGGCCCGGCATCGTCGCGGTCGGCTCCTTCGCCTTCATCGGCAGCTGGAACAACTTCCTCTTCGCGCTGATGTTCCTCAACGACCCGGAGCTGCAGACCGTCCCGGTCGGCCTGCAGACCACCATCGGCGAGAACACCGTGGACTTCGGCGCACTCGCCGCCGGCGGCGTGGTCGCCGCCGTCCCGGTGGTGCTGGTCTTCGCCGTGGTGCAGAAGTACCTCGTCCAGGGCATGAGCGCCGGCGCCGTCAAGGGCTGACCCCGGCCACCGCACCCGTCCCCCCTCCGATCCACGCCGATCCCGACAGGACACCGCCCATGAGCCGCACCCTGCGCACCACCGCCGCAGCCCTCGCCGCCCTCGGACTGCTGACCGCCTGTTCCTCCGCCGGCTCCTCCTCGGACACCGGCGGCGAGGTCACCCTCACCTACTGGGACAACAACGCCGGCCCGGCCAGGACCCCGCTGATGCAGCACCTGATCGACGGCTTCGAGAAGTCCCACCCCGGCATCACCGTGAAGTACGTCGGCGTCACCAGCTCCGAGATCGCCGAGAAGTACAACACCGCGATCGCCTCCGGCTCCACGCCCGACGTCGGCGGCGTCACCACCGCCCTGCTCGCCTCGCTCACCGCGCAGAAGGCGCTGGCGAAGCTCGACGACCGGTACGCCGGGAGCCCGCTGAACGGCAAGCTGTCCGCCAACTTCCTGACCATCTCCAGGAGCGCCGCCGGCGGCAAGGGCCTCTACCAGCTGCCGTCCTCCGGCAACCAGGACGTCATCTGGTACCGCGCCGACAAGTTCAAGGAGGCCGGCCTCGCCACGCCCAGGACCTGGGACGAACTCTTCGCCGCCGCGGCGAGGTTGACCGACCGGTCGAAGAACCAGTACGGCTTCACCATCCGCGGCGGCGCCGGCTCCGGCTTCCAGATCCTCTCCGAGGCCTACGCCTACTCGGGCCTGGACGCGATGTTCGACGCGAACGGCACCTCCACCGTCGCCGATCCGCGCAACATCGCCCTGATCGAGAAGATCGCCGCCCAGTACAAGGCCACCACCCCCGAGGCCGACGTCTCCAACGCCTACCCGCAGATGCTCGCCCAGTTCCAGGCCGGACAGGTGATGACGGTCCACCACAACCTGGGCTCCACCAGGGACGTCAGGACGGCGCTCGGCGACAAGGTGGCCGGCATGCTGCTGCCCGCCGGCCCGGACGGCACCGCCATCCTCGCCAACCCGGTCGACGGCTTCGGCCTGTTCGAGAAGAGCAGGCACAAGGACCAGGCCTGGGCCTTCATGGAGTACCTCGACTCGCACACCGCCAACAGCTACTGGAACGAGAACGTCGGCCAGATCCCCGCCAACACCGAGGCGTACGCCGACGACTGGTACGTCAGGTCCGGTATCACCAAGCAGGCCGGCGACGCGCTCAACTCCACCACCGCCAGGCTCGTCCAGCCACCGGTCCACCTCCCCCAGTACTCGAAGATCACCAAGACCGACGCGGAGCCGAACTTCCAGAAGGTGCTGCTCGGCAGGATGTCCGCGGCCGACTTCGCCGAGTCCCTCGCCGACGCCTTCACCAAGGCCCAGCAGACCTACCGCGCGAAGAACGGCTGACCGATGACCGCGACGATCGAACGCATCGAGCTCACCGTCTTCACCACCGAGGCCCGCACCGCCGTCGACGCCCACGGCCACCGGCACCCCTGCGCGCCGCGCGGCGTCCGCGAGGCCCTGCTCACCGTCACCGACACCGACGGCACGGCCGGACGCGTCCTCGTCCAGCCCGACCACCTGCGCCCCGCCGTGCTCGACGGGCACGTCCGCCCGGTCCTGCTCGGACAGGACCCGCTGGACCGGACACGCCTGTGGACCTCGCTCGCCCGGCGGCAGCGCGGCGCCCACGGCGGCCTCACCGACCGCGCCCTCGGCTTCGTCGACCTCGCCCTCTGGGACCTCGCCGGGCAGCGCCTCGGCCTGCCCGTGTGGAAGCTGCTCGGCGGCGCCCGCAGCGAGGTGCCCGCCTACGCCTCCACCATGTGCGGCGACGAGGTCCCCGGCGGCCTCGCCACCCCCGCCGACTACGCCGACTTCGCGGTGCAGCTGGTCGAGCGCGGCTACCGGGCGATCAAACTGCACACCTGGATGCCGCCGGTGTCCGGTGCGCCCTCCGTCGCCCTGGACATCGCCGCCTGCACCGCCGTCCGCGAGGCCGTCGGCCCCGGCGTCGAACTGATGCTGGACGCCAACCACTGGTACTCCCGCACCGAGGCGCTCCGACTCGGCCGGGCGCTGCAGGAGTTGGACTACTACTGGTTCGAGGAGCCGATGGAGGAGGCCTCGGTCTCCTCGTACCGATGGCTCGCCGGGCAGCTCGACATCCCGGTGATCGGCCCCGAGACCTCCTGGGGCAAGAACTTCACCCGCGCCGAGTGGATCACCTCCGGCGCCTGCGACATCCTGCGCACCGGCACCACCGACGTCGGCGGCATCACCCCGGCCGTCCGCACCCTGCACCTCGCCGAGGCCTTCGGCATGGACTGCGAGGTGCACGGCAACGGCTCCGCCAACCTCTCGCTGCTCGGCGCCACCACCAACAACCGCTGGTACGAACGCGGGCTGCTCCACCCCCACACCGACTTCGACGCCGTGCCGCCGCACCTCCACGCGATCGTGGACGCGATGGACGAGCATGGCACCGTCCGGCTCCCCGACCGGCCGGGCCTCGGCGACCACCTCGACCTCGACCACATCAAGCGCCACACGATCACCACGGACTGACGATGCCACAGACCATCCTGCTCACCGGCGCGGCCGGCGGCGTCGGCACCATGCTGCGCGAGCTGCTGCCCGCGTACGGCCACCGCCTCCGGCTCGCCGACCTCGCACCGGTCCCGGACGCCCCGGACGCCCTCGCCTTCGACCTGCGGGACGCCGATGCCGTCCGCGCGGCCGTCCGCGGCGTGGACGCGGTCGTGCACCTCGGCGGCATCTCGCTGGAGGACACCTTCGCCCGCATCCTCGGCGCCAACGTCGAAGGCACCTACCACCTCTACGAGGCCGCCCGGCTGGAGGGGGTGCGGCGGGTGGTCTTCGCCAGCTCCAACCACGCCGTCGGCTTCACCCCGCTGCACGGCCTCGGCCCGGGCGACCGGGGCCTGATCGGCACCGGCACACCGCCCCGGCCCGACACCTACTACGGCCTGTCCAAGGTGTTCGGCGAGGGCCTGGCCCAGCTCTACGCCGACAAGTACGGCATCGACACCGTCTCGATCCGGATCGGCTCCTGCTTCCCGAAGCCGCGCTCCACCCGGATGCTCTCCACCTGGCTCAGCCCCGCCGACTGCGCCCGGCTGGTGCACGCCGCCCTCACCGCCCCCGTCGAGGGGCACGTGGTGGTCAACGGCATCAGTGCCAACACCCGCGCCTGGTGGGACCTGGCCCCGGCCCGGGCGCTCGGCTACGAACCGCAGGACGACGCCGAGGCGTACGCCGCCGAGGTGATCGCCGAACACGGCGAACTGGAGCCGGACGGCGTCGACGCCCGCTTCCTCGGCGGCGCCTTCACCGAGATCGAACCACCACGCTGAGCGGTCGGGTCAGGGCGCGGAGTTCACCGCCCGCCGACCGCCTGCTTGACCAGGGTGCGGCCGAAGTCCCACATCAGGCCGCTGCCGCGGTGCGCCTCGTCCATCACCTCGGTGAAGGCGTCGACGAAGCGGTCGACCTCCTTCTCGGTGATGATCAGCGGCGGGATCAGCTTGATCACCTCCAGGTGGTCGCCGGACACCTGGGTGAGGATCCGGTGCCGCTGCAGCAGCGGCACGACCACCATCTGCGCGAACAGCCCCTTGCGGGCGGCCTGCAGGGCCGTCCACCCGGTGCGCAGCTTCAGCGACTTGGGCCGGCCGAACTCGATGCCGATCATCAGCCCGCGGCCCCGCACGTCGGCCAGCAGCTCGTACCGGTCGACCAGTTCCGCGAGCCGGCCGCGGAACAGGTCGCCGACCTTCCGGGCGTTGGCCACCACCTGCTCGTCGCGCATCACGTGGAGCGTGGCGAGGCCGGCCGCCATCGCCTGCGCGTTGGAGCCGAAGCTGGCGGAGTGCACCAGCACCCGGTCCATCGACGAGTACACCTTGTCGAAGATCCAGTCCTTGCCGAGGGTCGCGCCGATCGGCACGTAGCCGCCGGAGAGCGCCTTGGCCGCGCAGACGAGGTCGGGCCGCACGCCCTCCTCGTGCTGGTAGGCGAAGAAGTCGCCGGTGCGGCCGATGCCGGTCTGGACCTCGTCGCAGATCAGCAGCGCCTTGTGGGCGTGCAGCAGTTCCTGCGCGGCGTACAGCCAGCCGGGCGGGGCGGCGTGCACGCCCTTGCCCTGGATCGGTTCGACGATCAGTGCGGCGACGTCGCCCTTCTTCAACTCCTTCTCCAGCGCGCCGAGGTCGCCGAGCGGCACCGCGGTGTCCGGCAGCAGCGGCTCGAAGCCCTTGCGGAAGCCGCTCTCGCCGTTGACCGAGAGCGAGCCCGCCGTCAGGCCGTGGAAGGCGTGGTCGCAGTAGAGGATCCGCCGCCGGCCGGTGGCGCAGCGGGCGAACTTGAGCGCGGTCTCGACCGCCTCGGTGCCGCTGTTGCCGAAGAACACCCGGTCCAGGCCGGGGGCTTCGGCGAGCAGCCGCTCGGCGAGCAGGCCGGGCAGCGGGGAGCAGTCGAAGCGGGTGAGGTCGGGCAGTCCGAGGTCCATCACCTGCTGCACCGCGGCGCGCACCACCGGATGGTGCCGGCCGAGCGCGAAGATCCCGAACCCGGCCAGCATGTCCAGGTACTCGTTGCCGTCGGCGTCGTAGAAGTACGGGCCCTCGGCGCGCTCGTAGTACTTGTCGAAGCCGATGGTGTGCAGCATCCGGGGCAGCTGCGGGTTGAGGTACTTGGCGTGCAGCTCGTAGCGCTCGGCGGCGCGGTCGGCGAGCAGGGCGGCGAGGTCGAGGCCCCCGGTGGGACGGTCAGCCGGCATGGTGCTGGTTCGCTCCTCGGATCGGTAGCAGCTGCTTGGCGTGGGCGGCGGTCTGGGCGGCGACGCCGGTGCCGGTGAGTCCGATCTCCTCGAGGATCTCACCGCGGCCGGCGTGCGCCAGGAACTCCTGCGGGACGCCGAGGTCGCGCAGCGGGGTGTCGACACCGGCGTCGCGCATGGCCTGGGCGACGGCGGCGCCGACGCCTCCGGTGCGGCCGTTGTCCTCGACGGTGACGACGAGCCGGTGGGCGGCGGCCAGGTCGACCAGGGCGGGGTCGACCGGCTTCACCCAGCGGGGGTCGACGACGGTGGCGGTGAAGCCCTCGGCGAGCAGCAGGGCGGCGGCGTCGAGGCAGGCGGGGGCCAGCGCGCCGACGGCGACCAGCAGGATCTCGGGCGCTGGCCCGGTGCGGTGCAGCACGTCGACGCCGCCGACCCGTTCCAGGGCGGGCACGCCGGGGCCGAGGTCGCCCTTCGGGAAGCGCAGCACGGTGGGTGCGTCGGGGACCTCGACGGCCTCGCGGAGCTGGGTGCGCAGCTGTTCGGCGTCGCGCGGGGCGGCGAGCCGCAGGCCCGGGACGACCTGGAGGATCGACATGTCCCACATGCCGTTGTGGGAGGCTCCGTCGTTGCCGGTGACGCCGGCCCGGTCGAGGACGAAGGTGACGCCGAGCCTGTGCAGGGCGACGTCCATCAGCACCTGGTCGAAGGCCCGGTTGAGGAAGGTCGCGTAGACGGCGACGACCGGATGCAGTCCGGCGGTGGCGAGGCCGGCGGCGCTGGCGACGGCATGCTGTTCGGCGATGCCGACGTCGAAGGTGCGGTCGGGGTGGGCGGCGGCGAAGTCGGCGAGCCCGACCGGCTGGAGCATGGCGGCGGTGACGGCGACGACGTCGGCCCGTTCCTTGCCGAGTTCGACCATCTCGGTGCCGAAGACGGAGGTCCAGGAGGTCCCGCGGGAGGGCGAGACCGGCAGGCAGGTGTACGGGTCCATGGCGCCGACGGCGTGGAAGCGGTCGGCCTCGTCCTGTTCGGCGGGGCGGTAGCCGCGGCCCTTCTCGGTGATGCAGTGCACGATGACGGGGCCGCCGAAGCGCTTGGCGCGGCGCAGTGCCTGTTCGACGGCGCCGATGTCGTGGCCGTCGATCGGGCCGACGTACTTGAGGCCGAGGTCCTCGAACATGCCCTGCGGGGCGAAGGCGTCCTTGAAGCCCTTCTTGGCGCCGTGCAGGGCGCCGAAGATGGGCTGGCCGACGATCGGGGTGCGCTGCAGGGCCTCCTTGCCCCAGGCGAGGAAGCGTTCGTAGCCGCGGGTGGTGCGCAGGGTGGCGAGGTGGTGGGCGAGGCCGCCGATGGTGCGGGCGTAGGAGCGTTCGTTGTCGTTGACGACGATGACCAGGGGGCGGTCGTCGGCCTCGGCGATGTTGTTGAGGGCCTCCCAGGCCATGCCGCCGGTGAGCGCGCCGTCGCCGACGACGGCGACGGTGTGCCGGTCGGTGCGGCCGAGCAGTTGGTTGGCCTTGGCGATGCCGTCGGCGTAGCCGAGTGCGGTGGAGGCGTGCGAGTTCTCGATGAGGTCGTGGTCGGACTCGGCGCGCGAGGGGTAGCCGGAGAGGCCGCCGCGGCCGCGCAGGCGGCTGAAGTCCTGCCGGCCGGTGAGGAGCTTGTGGACGTAGGCCTGGTGGCCGGTGTCCCAGAGGATGCGGTCGCGCGGGGAGTCGAAGACGCGGTGGACGGCGATGGTCAGTTCGACCACGCCGAGGTTGGGTCCGAGATGCCCTCCGGTGCGGGTGACGGCGTCGATCAGGAAGTCGCGGATCTCGTCGGCGAGCAGGGGGAGGTCGCCGGCGGGCAGGCGTCTCAGGTCGGCGGGCCCCTTGATGGTGGACAGGAGTGACATGGCTTCACCTCGCGACTCGGTGGAGAGCGATGACCGTCTGTGTCCAGGGTGCGGCCGGTGCGGTCGGCTCGCCTGTTGTCCGGGGGCCCGGGCGCGCGCCGGGCGCACGCCGCGGGCCCCGGGGCGTCAGTTGATCCGGCCGGAGCCCAGGGTCTCCCGGGCGGCGCGCAGGGACTCCTTGAGCGAGCCCATGGTGGCGAGGACGGCGGTGGGTTCGTAGCCGCAGTGCGCCATGCAGTTGTCGCAGCGCGGGTCCCTGCCGCGGCCGTACTTGTCCCAGTCCGTCTTCTCGATGAGTTCGCGGTAGGTGGGGACGTAGCCGTCGGCCATCAGGTAGCAGGGGCGCTGCCAGCCGAAGAGGGAGTAGTTGGGGATGCCCCAGGCGGTGCAGTCGAAGTCGACCTTCCCTTCCAGGAAGTCCAGGAAGAGCGGGCTGTGGTTGAGCCGCCAGCGGCGCCGGTTGCCGCCGGAGAAGGCCTTGCGGAAGAGCTCCCTGGTCTGTTCGACGCCGAGGAAGTGGTCCTGGTCGGGCGCCTTCTCGTAGGCGTAGGCCGGGGAGATCATCATCTCGTCGACCTTGAGCTCGTCGTTGAGGTAGTCGAGCACCTCGATGATGGTCTGCGGGGTGTCGGTGTTGAAGAAGGTGGAGTTGGTGGTGACCCGGAAGCCGCGCCACTTGGCCTCCCGGATCGCCTCCACCGCCTCGTCGAAGGTGCCCTCCTTGGCCACCGAGGCGTCGTGCCGCTCGCGCAGGCCGTCGATGTGGACGGTGAAGGTGAAGTACGGCGAAGGAGTGAATCTGTCGAGCTTCTTGCGCATCAGCAGGGCGTTGGTGCAGAGGAAGACGTACTTGCGGCGGGCGACCAGCTGGCGGACGATCTCGTCGATCTGCGGGTGCATCAGCGGCTCGCCGCCGGCGATGGAGACCATCGGCGCCCCCGACTCCAGGACGGCGCCGACCGCCTGGGCGACCGGCATCCGCTGCTTGAGCACCCCGGCCGGATGCTGGATCTTGCCGCAGCCCTCGCAGGCCAGGTTGCAGGCGTACAGCGGCTCGAGCTCGACGATCAGGGGGAACTTCTCACGGCGCCGGAGCTTCTGCTGTAGCAGGTAGGTGGACACGCGGACGGACTGACGCAGCGGCATGGCCATGGCTAACTCGCCTCCTGCGGGAGTGTCGAGGGCTGTGGTGGACGGGGTGCTGCGGTGGCGACCAGGCGGTGCCACTCGGTGAGGGCCGGTACGGCGGCCCGCAGGGCGCGCCAGGCGCCCACGCCGGCCGGCAGGGTGCCGGGCCGGATCAGCTCGCGTTCGGGTGTGTCGACGACCACCCGGAGCACCGCGGCCGGCAGCTCGGGCCGGGTCTCGGCACGGGCGGCGAGGACGGCGGCGGCCTCCATGTCGACGGCGAGGGCGCCGCGGGCGTGCAGCGCCCGGCGCTGGGAGCCGCGCACCACGTGGTCGGCGGTGTGGTGCAGTCCGGTGTGCGTGGTCAGACCGCAGGCCTGCAGGGCCTTGGCGAGGGTCGGGGCGCTGTCGAGCGCGAAGCGTCCGCCCTCCGAGTCGCGGACGGCGTCCGCGACGATGACCTCGCCGGGGGCGGTGCCGGGGGCGACGGAGGCGCCGAACCCGGCGACCACCAGGGCGCCGTAGTCGCCGGTGGAGAGCAAGGTCCGGACGACCTGCCCGGCCCGGCCGCGGCCGATCCCGGTGCGGACCAGGACGGGCGAGCCGCCGATCGCACCGGCCCAGTCGCCGCCGCGCAGGGCCCAGGCCTCCGGCCCGAGCGCACACAGCACCAGCAGGGGCTCACCCGTCATCGCACACCTCCGGCCGTCTCGGTGAAGTGACGTTTTCTCACCGGTCACCGCCTCCTGCCCCGAGCGGTCGCCCGGTCACGTACCTGCCGAGCGCCGTCACCGGGAACACCAGGCGGTACAGGTGGTAGTTGATCGAGAAGTCCCACGGGAAGCCCGTCCCGGTGAACTGCGGTTCGTCCCAGGTGCCGTCGGCGCGCTGGGTGCGGGCCAGCCAGGCGACGCCGCGCTCCACGGCCTCGCTGCCGCTGCCCGGGCCGTCCGGTGCCTCGCCGGCGGCGAGCAGCGCCATCAGCGCCCAAGCGGTCTGCGAGGCGGTGGAGTCGCCGCGCCCGGCCCAGGTGGCCGGGTCGTCGTAGGAGCGCATGTCCTCGCCCCAGCCGCCGTCCGGGTTCTGCCGGCTCTCCAGCCAGTGCACGGCCCGGCGGACGGCCGGATGGTCGCCGCGGATCCCGGCGGCGACCAGGGCGGGCAGCACCGAGCCGGTGCCGTAGATGTAGTTGGTGCCCCAGCGGCCGAACCAGGAGCCGTCCTCCTCCTGGTGGTCGAGCAGCCAGGCGATGCCGCGCAGGGCCCGCGGGTCGGCGGCGCCGCCGACCTCGGCCAGCATCTCCACCACGTGCGCGGTGACGTCGGCCGAGGGCGGGTCGATGACCTCGCCGAAGTCGCAGAACGGCAGCTTGTTGGGGAGCGGGCTGGTGTTGTCGACGTCGAAGGCGCCCCAGGCGCCGTCGCGGGACTGCATGCCGAGGCACCAGCGGACGGCGCGTTCCACGGCGCCGTTCAGCCGCGGGGGCTCCGGATGGGCGACCCGGCGCAGCGCCAGCACCACCTCGGCGGTGTCGTCGATGTCGGGGTAGGTGTCGTTGTGGAACTCGAAGGCCCAGCCGCCGGGCGCCAGGCGCGGCCGCTTGACCGACCAGTCGCCGCGGGTGGTGATCTCCTCGTCGAGCATCCAGTCGGCGGCCCGGACGACGGCCGGGTCGTCGGCGGGCAGCCCGGCGTCGCGCAGCGCGATGGTGGCCAGGCAGGTGTCCCAGACCGGGGACTGGCAGGCCTCCATCCAGCGTCTGCCGTCCTCGGTGTGCACGGTGAAGCCGTCGAAGGCGGCCAGTCCGGCCTTCATCACCGGATGGTCGAGCTTGTAGCCGAGCAGGTGCAGGGCGATCAGGGAGTAGACGGCGGGCGGTTGGATGCCGCCCCAGCAGCCGTCGGCCTCCTGGCGGTCGACGATCCAGCGGCCGGCCCGGGCGAGCGCGCTGCGGCGCAGCGGCCGCACGGCGTACCGGTGGTAGTGGTGCATCAGCCGGTCGAAGCGTTGGAAGAGGCCCTCCCAGCTGACGGCCGGGGCCATCGGCGGCGCCGGGTACGGGTCGGCCGGGTCGGTGTGCAGTTCGGTGAGGTCGAACGGGGCCCGGCGTACCGGGCGGTGGGCCGAGACCACGGTCAGCGGGACGATGGTCTGCCGGGCCCACTGGCCGAAGGCGTAGATGTTGAGCGGGGCCCAGCTCGGCAGGAAGAGGATCTCCGGCGGTAGTTCGGGGAGGCGCTGCCAGGGCCACCAGCCGAACAGGGCGAGCCAGATGCGGGTGAAGACCCGGGTGGCCGCGATGCCGCCGTGCTCGCGGACGTAGCGGGCGGCGGACCGCATGTGCTCCTCGCCGGGGTCGTCCCCGGCGAGTCTCAGGGCGACGTACGCCTCGACGGTGGTGGACAGTTCGGGAGGCCCGCCGTGGAAGGTCGCCCAGGTGCCGTCCGCGCGCTGCTGCGAGCGGATCCAGGCTGCCGTGGCCCGGGTCTGGTCCGAGGTGCGGATGCCCAGGAACTCACGCAGTAAAAGGTCCTCGGCGTCCATGGTGACGTTGGTCTCCAGGTCGCCCTTCCACCAGCCGTCGGGGTTCTGCAGTGACAGCAGGTGGGCGGTGGCCCGGGCCAGTGCCGCCTCGACGGGCACATCGTCCGATCGTCCTACCGGAGTCCGGCCGTCGGCCGCCCGCTCCTCCTCGGGGGGCGGGACGAGGCCGTCCGGCAGCGGCACCTGGCGATCGGCCACCCGGTCGGGAGGGCGGTCACCCACCGCGACCGGCTCGGAATCGTACTCGGGGTCGAGCCGGCCGCCCGCGGTTGCTGTCAATTCACGTCACCTCTCTCGTACCACCACGAATTCGGCGAGTGCGACGAAGTGCTCGCGCACCTCGTCGGTCATCGGTACCTCGTCCAGTGCGGCGAGGGCGGTCTGGTGCCGGCGGCGGGCCTCGTCCTGCGTCCAGGCCCGGCCGCCGGCCTCCTCGATCAGCCCGGCGCGGGCGGCGAGCACCTGCTCGCTCTCCTCGCCGCGGCCCTGCGGGTCGGCCAGCTGGTCGGCGAGCTTGCGGGAGGCGGCGCCGCCCTCGGCGAGCGCGGCGCACACCGGCAGCGACTTCTTGCGCTGGCGCAGGTCGCCCCAGTGCGGCTTGCCGGTCACCTCCGTCGCTCCCCAGATGCCGAGCAGGTCGTCCACCGCCTGGAAGGCCAGGCCGAGGTGGTACCCGTAGCGCTGCAGCGCGTCGGAGACCCGGTCGTCGGCGCCCGCGAGCACGGCGCCGATCGCGGCGGAGGCGGCGAGCAGGGCGCCGGTCTTGCCGCCCTCCATCTCCAGGCACTCCTCCACCGTCACCACGTCGCGCTGCTCGAAGGCGACGTCCATGGCCTGGCCGTCGATGAGCTTGCGGGTGGCGGTCGTGATCAGCCGGACGGCGCGTGCGGCGTCCGCGGCGGTCGCACCGCCCGTGACCGCCGCGTCGAGCAGCACCTCGGTACCCAGCGTGGCGAGCGCGTCGCCGACCAGGATCGCCTGGGCCGGTCCGAAGACCGTCCACGCGGTGGCCCGGTGCCGCCGGGTCTCGTCACCGTCCATCAGATCATCATGGAGCAGCGAAAAGTTGTGCACCAGCTCGACCGAGACGCCTCCGGGCACGCCGGCCTCGGCCGGAGCACCGGCCGCCTCGGCCGACAGCAGCGCCAGCGCGGGCCGCACGGCCTTGCCGCCGTCCCCGGCGGCGGGCCGGCCGTCCCGGTCGATCCAGCCGAAGTGGTAGGCGCCGACGGTGTCCATCGGTGCGGCCAAACGGGCGACTGCGGACCGCAGCGACGGGGTGCACATGGTCCGGCCGCGTGCCAGCAGGTCCAGCACCGACGGGGTGTCCTTCACCGAGCCGGCGCCCTGGGTGCGAGCCTCCACGTACGTTCCCTCTCCGTGCGGATGCCCGGCCGCCGTGGGCGCCAGGCGTGGTGCGGTGTCAATGGTCGTCCGGCGGGGCGGCGTCATCGCGGCCACCGTCCGTCGCCGCGGTCGGCGGGCAGCCGCCGGCCGGTGCGGGCGAGCGCGGCGTCCGCGGCGGCGTGGCCGCTGCGCACCGCACTCTCCATGGTGGCGGGCCAGCCGGTGGCCGTCCACGAACCGGCCAGCAGCAGGCCGGGCACGTCGGTGGCCGCGGCGGGCCGCAGCGGGGCGGTGCCGGGGGCCGGGTCGAAGGTGGCCGTCCGCTCGCGGGTGACGAAGAAGTCCAGCACCTCCGCCTCGCGGGCACCGGGCACCAGCCGGGCCAGCTCCGGCAGGTAGCGCTCGCGCAGCTCGGCCACCGGCAGGTCGATCTCGGCCTGCACCGCGGACTGCGAGAGCGCCAGGTACTGGGCGCCGGGAACGTCGAGGCCCGAATGGGCCGTCCGGTCGAACACCCACTGCACGGGCGAGCCCAGCGCGGCGAAGAAGGGGCGGCGCAGCAGGGTGCGGTCGTACACCACGTGCACGTTCAGGATCGGCGCGTGGCCGAGCCCGGCGATCCGCTGCTGGTCGCGGATCGCGCCCGGCGGCAGCAGGGCCGCCGCGGACTCCTGGGCGCCGGCGAGCACCACGGTGTTGGCGGAGAGCAGCTCGCCGTCCTCCAGCCGGACGCCGTGCCGGTCGGCGGGCTTGATCTCGGCCGCCCGGGTGCGCAGCCGGACCTGCACGCCGAGGCGCTCCAGCTCGGCCAGGGCGGCGTCGTGGTGGATCCGGCCGAGTGGCACGTTGGCCATGCCGATGTCGGAGGCGCCCGGGTCGGAGAGCAGGCCGGTCTTGAAGACCATGGCGGCCAGCGCCAGCGAGGTCTGCTCGGCGGTGGCGTTGAGCGTGGCGACGCCGACCAGGTCCCACAGGGCCGCGACGGTGGCGGGGGTCTGGCCGTGCTGCCGCAGCCAGGCGCCGAAGGAGATCCCGTCCAGCGCCGGGTCGGCGAGGTCGAGCGCCTGCAGGGCGAGGGCGGCCCGCACCACGCGCAGCCGGTCGGCCGGGCCGAGGTGCGGGTACCCGGCGAGGCTGGCGGCCAGGTGCAGCGGCACCGGCAGACCCGCGCGGCGCAGCCGGCCGAAGGTGCGCCGACCGTCGGGGGCGACGGAGAGCACCGGGACGTCGAGGCGCGGCTGGAGATCCACCAGACGGCCCGCGCCCAGTCGGTCCAGCAGGCCGCGGTAGGCGGTACAGCAGCGCAGGAAGACGTGCTGGCCGTTGTCGACGACCAGGTCGCCGCGGCGGAAGGAGAAGGCGAGGCCGCCGAGCCGGGGTCTGGTCTCCAGCAGGGTGACCCGGTGGTCGGCCTCGGCGAGGCGCAGGGCCGCGGTGATGCCGGCGAGCCCGCCGCCGACCACGACGGCGGTGGGCCGCTCGGCCGTCGCCCGTGCGGTCATCGGTGCCACCCCCTGCCCTGGTCTCGCCGTCGTTTCGTGGACAACATCACCGCATATGCCCGTGATTCCCTGTTGACACAGCGTGACATAACTGGCGGAAGAATCAAGAACGCCCTCCGGCGAGCCCGGACAGCGCCACGTACGCCTTCTCCCAGCCCGGCAGGGAGACCCGGCCGCGCAGGACGGACTCGGGTTCGGCCGCGATCCGGCCGAGCAGGCGGTGGTAGATGCCGGCCATCGCGGCGGTGCAGGCGCGGCTGCGGCGGTCCAGCATCGGCAGCAGCCGCAGGCCCTCCTCGAAGGCCTGCTGGGCCCGCTGCGCCTCGAAGGCGATCAGCCCGCTGAAGTCCGCGCCGACCGGCGGCTCGGGCAGGGCGAAGCCCTCCTGGCAGCCGAACCGGACGAGGTCCTCGGTGGGCAGGTAGGTGCGGCCGTTGGCGGCGTCCTCGCGCAGGTCGCGCAGGATGTTGGTGAGCTGCAGCGCGAGGCCGAGGGTGTCGGCGTAGTGCGCGCCGAGCTCCGGGTCCTCGCAGCCGTACACGCCGAGCGACAGCCGGCCGATGGCGCCGGCGACGCAGCGGCAGTAGACCTTGAGGTCCTCGTACGTCCGGTACTCGACGCCCTTGAGGTCCATCTCGACGCCGTCGATCAGCTCGTCGAAGCCGCCGAGCGGGATCGGGAAGCGCCGGGCGGCGTCCGCGAGGGCGACCTTGACCGGGTCGGTGTCGTCCTCGCCGACCGCGCCGGCCCGGACCTCGTCCAGCAGCTCGCGGGTGCGCAGCAGCTGCTCGGCCTTGCGGTCCTCGGGCAGGTCGCCGTCGCCGATGTCGTCCACCCGGCGGGCCAGGGCGTAGAGCGCGGACATGGCGAGGCGCTTGGGCTCCGGCAGCAGCCGGATGCCGTAGCTGAAGTTGCGGGCCTGCAGCGCGGTGACCGCCTCGCAGTACCGGTAGGCCGCCATGACCGGCGCCGACGCCAGTGGGGATGCCGCCACTCGGGCGTTCACCTTCCCTTCGCGAAGAGTGCCGCCGCCCGCAGTGCCAGGCGGCGCTTGTCCGGCTTGGGCTGCTGGGCGAGCACGTCGTACCCGGCGGCCTCGACGGCCGCCAGGGCCGCGTACCCGCCCGCGGTGAATCCCGCGAGCAGCAGCCGTAGCCTCCCGTGAACCGTACCGACCAGCGGTGCGCCGCGGTCGAGCAGGGTCCGGGCCCGCTCGGCCTCGAAGGCGATCAGCTCGCGGACCCGCCGTCCGGCGGTCGGCGCGGCGAGGTCGTCCTCGGTGACGCCGAACCGTTCGAGGGAGTCGGCGGGCAGGTAGATCCGGCCGCGGCCGAGGTCCTCGGCGACGTCCTGGATGTGCTCGACGACCTGCAGGCCGCTGCAGATCGCGTCGGAGAGGACGATCCGCTCGGGGGTGGCGACGCCGGCGAGGGCGAGCACCAGCCGGCCGACCGGGTCGGCGGAGAGGGTGCAGTAGCCGATCAGGTCGCGGTAGGTGGCGTAGCGGGTGGTGGTCTGGTCGACGCGGTTGGCCTCGATCAGGCGGCGGAAGGGCTCCGGGGTGACGGGGTGGCGGTCGGCGAGCGGGACGAGCGCCTGCATCAGCGGGTGGCGGGGCGGCTCGCCGCCCTGGCCGAGGGCGGTCTCGAAGGCGCGGTCGAGGTCGCGCTCCAGGCCGTCCAGCAGGCCGAGCCGGAAGGCGGTGCGGTCGGCGACGACCGGGACGTCCAGCAGTGCGGCCACCCGCTCCGGCTCGGCGAGGTCGCCGTCGCCGGCGTCGTCGACCAGCCGGGCGAAGCCGTAGACCGCCATCAGGTCGGTGCGCCAGGCGGCGGGCAGGAAGGACGGCGCGACCGGGAAGTTCTCCAGGTCCGCCTTCTGCAACGTGGCGCCATCTGTCTGATTGTCTGATTTGGCCGAAGCCACCACTGCCGTCACTCCCCCGTTCTACACCGCTCCCGCCCGGCGGTCCCCTTCGGACACGCGTACCGGGCACCGCGTCCGATCACGCCGAGGCCGGTGCCGGGAGAGTCCCGGCACCGGCCTCGGCGGGATCGCCGCGGACCCCTCAGGGGCGCTCGCCGCGCTCGTACGCCTTCACCACGACGTCGGTCGGCCCGTCCATGACGAGCTCGCCCTTCTCGATCCAGATGGTGCGCTCGCAGGTGTCGCGGATCGCGTTGTTGTTGTGGCTCACCAGGAAGACCGTGCCGGCCTCCTTGCGCAGCTCGCGGATGCGGGCCTCGGAGCGCTTCTGGAACTTCTGGTCACCGGTGGCCAGCGCCTCGTCGATCAGCAGCACGTCGTGCGTCTTCGCCGCGGCGATGGAGAACCGCAGGCGGGCCGCCATGCCGGACGAGTAGGTGCGCATCGGCAGGGTGATGAAGTCGCCCTTCTCGTTGATGCCCGAGAAGTCGACGATGTCCTGGTAGCGGGACCGCACCTCGGCGGGGGACATGCCCATCGCCAGGCAGCCCAGCACCACGTTGCGGTCGCCGGTCAGGTCGTTCATCAGCGCGGCGTTCACACCGAGCAGCGAGGGCTGCCCGTTGGTGTAGATGCCGCCCGCCTCGGTCGGCAGCAGGCCCGCGATGGCGGCCAGCATGGTCGACTTGCCGGAGCCGTTGGAGCCGATCAGGCCGATCGCCTCGCCCTTGTACGCCACGAAGCTGACGCCGCGGACGGCGTGCACCTCGCGGATGGCGGGCGAGCGCTTGCGCGAGATGATCCGGCTCAGCGCAGAGGTGGCGCTGCCGCGGCCGGAGCCCGCGCCGTGCACCTTGTAGACGATGTGGACGTCGTCCACGACGACGGTGGGCACGCGGGCGTGCTGGGCGTCCACCGGAGCCGCCTCCTGAACGTTGGTCGTTGCGGTGTCAGCCACGGCCGTACTCCTCTTCCGCCTTCCAGAAGAACACGAAACCGAGCACGAAGGCGACGAGCGCCCAGGCGACCGCCACGGCCCAGACGTGCGGCGGCAGCGAGTGACGGTTGTCGATGCTCGGGTCGAACGCGAACCGGACCAGGTCCATGTAGACGGCTGCCGGGTTCACGTCGGCGGCCAGCTGGATCCACTTCGGCCAGGTCTCGATGTTCCGCTCGATGCTGTAGAACACGCCCGAGAGGTACATCCAGGTGCGCAGGATGAACGGCATCAGCTGCGCCATGTCGGTGGTCTTCGCACCGACCCGGGCCATGGCCAGCGCGATGCCCGTGTTGAACAGGCACAGCAGGGCGATCGCCGGGATCACCAGCAGCCAGCTCAGACCGGGCGTGATCCCGCTGGCCAGCACGATGCCGACCAGCACCACCATCGAGATCAGCAGCTGCTGCAGCTGGATGATGGTGAAGGCGATCGGCAGGCACGCACGGGGGAAGTGCAGCGCCCGGATCAGGCCCAGGCTGTCGGAGATCGAGCGGGTTCCGCTCTGCACCGCGGTCTGGATGAACTGGAAGATGAAGACGCCGATGCACAGCCACGGAACGTAGTTGCCGATCGACTTGCTGCCCGAGAGGATCAGGCCGAAGACCAGGAAGTAGACCACGCAGTTGAGCAGCGGGGTCACGACCTGCCAGACCTGGCCGAGCTTCGCCGTGCTGTACTGCGCGACCAGCCTGGCGGTCGCGAAGGACATGATGAAGTGGCGCCGGGACCACAGCTGCTGGACGTACTTGGGCAGCGGTGGCCGCGCCCCGCTCACCGTCAGGCCGTACTTGGCCACGAGCTGCTGGGGGGTCAGGCCCGCGTCGGCACCCCTCGGGGCCGAGAGGCTGAGCGGGTCACTCAATGTCGACACATTCGTCCTTGATCACGGAGTTTGGTTCGACCGGCAGGGGGCTTGCCGGTGGCAGCGATCAGATGATCGGCGGTCGGCCCAGGCGGGTCAGTCGCCATACAGTACGCCATCGCATCGGCCGTCGCGGACCGCAGGGTTCCGTCCAGCCGGCCCGGAATCCGCCCAGCCAGGCCTTGAGCGCGTCACCGGACGGGCGGCGGGCCAGGGTGAGCAGGAACCAGGTTCCCAAGTAGAGAGGCACCAGCGGGACCGGAAGGTTCCGCCGGGCCAGCCACACGCGGTTGCGGGCCACGTTGTGGAAGTACGAGGCGTGCCGGGCCGGCGAGGTGGTGGGATGGTGCAGCACCACGTCGGCCCGGTAGTCGATGGCCCAGCCGGCGTCCTGCGCGCGCCAGGCCAGGTCGGTCTCCTCGTGCGCGTAGAAGAACTCGCCGGGGAGCTGTCCGGCCTGGGGGAAGACCGCCGTGCGGACGGCGCTGGCGCCGCCCAGGAAGGTCGTCACCCGGGAGGAGCGCAGCGGGTCGCTGGCGCGCAGCCGGGGGACGTGCCGGCGCTGGGTGACGCCGGTGTCCGGGTCCGCGATCCGGAAGGAGACGATGCCGAGCCGCGGGTCCTCCGCGAAGGCCCGGCGCAGCAGCTCCGCGGAGTCGCGGCCCGGCAGCAGGCCGTCGTCGTCGAGGAAGAGCACCACGTCGACGTCCCGGCCGTCCGGGCCGAACAGCTCGATGCCGACGTTGCGGCCGCCGGGGATGCCGAGGTTCTCCGGCGACTCGGCGGTGCGGACGTCCGCGGGCAGCGGCGGCAGCGGGGCGCCGTTGGCGACCACGGCCAGCTCGACCGGCGGGCCGTCCTGGGCCCGGACGGACTCGATCAGGGCGTTCAGCTCCGCCGGGCGGTTGCCCTGGGTGATGATGACGGCTCCGAGCCGCAGGGCGTCGCTCATCGCAGCCTGCTCGACAGGACGATGCTCAGCAGGTGCAGCACGGTCTGCAGCATGGCGATCGCGGCGAGCACCACCACGGCCAGGCGGGTGAAGAAGATGCCGCCGTGCACCTGGTCCGCGATGCCCGCGGCGAGGATGAACAGCGAGGCCTCGACCGCGCCGATCAGGCGGTGGAACTTCAGCAGCGAGGCGGCCCGGCGGGCCTTGGCGACGCCGGAGGAACGCGGCACCGAGGCGCTGTCCTCGACGGCGGTCATGCCGCTGCGGGCGCGGGCCACGTCGACCAGGTCGGTCTCCGACTTGATCAGGATCGCGCCGAGCGCGGCGAGGGTGCCGAGGAAGGCCCACTGCCAGGCGGTGGCGGTGCCGTCCTGGTGGAACAGGTCGGCGGCCCGCAGGCCGAGGCCGGTGAGCAGCGCGGCCTCGGACATGTAGTGGCCGACGCGGTCCAGGTAGACACCGGTCAGCGAGGTCTGCCGGCGCCAGCGGGCGACCTCGCCGTCCACGCAGTCGAGCAGCAGGTAGACCTGGATCAGCAGGGCGCCCAGGACGGCGCCGGTGATGCCCGGGATCACCAGGGCGGCGCCGGCCAGGATGCCGGTGAACATCATCAGGTAGGTCAGCCCGTTGGGCGTGATCACCGTGACGGTGCTGAGGACGCGGGTGATCCGCAGCGAGATCTTCCGCATGTAGAGCCGGCCGGCCCAGTGCTCGGCGCTGCGGCGCTGCAGCATCCCCTCGGGGTGGATGACGGCCCGCAGCTCCTCGATGGAGGGGCGGCGGGTCAGGTCGACCGGGGCGGCCGAGGGGGAGTCAGCGGTGGACTGCTTTGACATAGTCGGCGTACGCGTCCCTGATGTCCGATGGGGAGAGGTCGAGGTGTTCCAGGATGGTGAAGCGGCCCGGGCGGGTGTTCGGGGCGTAGTGCACCGCCTCGGTGAACTCCGCCTCGGTGAAGCCGATCCGGTCCGCGGTCACCGGCAGTCCGTGGCTCGCCAGGCGCTCCACGATCAGACCGGTCAGCTCGTGCTCGCCCCGCAGGTGGCTGGCGAAGGCGGCGCCGAGGCCGACCTGCTCGCCGTGCTGGGCGGACCGCTTGGGGTACAGCACGTCCAGGGCGTGCGAGATCTCGTGGCAGGCGCCCGACGAGGGCCGGGTGCTGCCCGCGATGTTCATCGCGATGCCGGACAGTACCAGGGCTTCCGACAGGGCCATCAGGAGGTCCTCGTCCTCCAGGCCGCCGGGGTGGCGCAGCAGGTTCTCGCCGGCCGAGCGGGCCATCGCGACGGCCAGGCCGTCGACCGGCTCGCCGGTGACCCGGTTCGACAGCTCCCAGTCGGCGCAGGCCGAGATGTTGGAGATGACGTCGCCGATGCCGGCCGCGACGAAGCGCTGCGGCGCCCTGCGGATGACGTCGAGGTCGACGACGATCCCGATCGGGCTGGGCACGCCGTAGGAGCCGCGCCCGGCGTCGTTGTCGAGGATCGAGACCGGTGAGCAGATGCCGTCGTGCGCGAGGTTGGTGGCCACCGCGACGATCGGCAGGCCGACCCGGGCCGCGGCGTACTTCGCGGCGTCGATGATCTTGCCGCCGCCGAGGCCGACCAGCGCGTCGAAGTGGCCGCCGCGCATCTCGTCGGCGAGCCGGACGGCCGCGTCGAGGGTGCCGTCGGCGACCTCGAACCAGGCGGCGCCCGGGAGCAGCGGTTCGAGCCGCTCCCGGAGCACCGCGCCGGAGCCGTTGCTGATCGCCACCGCTATCCGCCCGGAGGCGGACAGCCGCTGGTCCGCGAGGATCCCGCCGAGCGCGTCGAGGGCGCCCGCGCGGATCTCCACGAAGACCGGCGAGGGCAGCAGCCGGGTCAGTACTGGCACGCGATCTCCCGCGCGCGGGCCAGGTCGTCGTGGTTGTCCACCTCGACCCAGGAGACCTCGCCGATCGGCTGCACGTCGATCCGCAGGCCGCGGTTCACCATCTCCTGGTAGCCGTCCTCGTAGTAGAGCTGCGGGTCGCGCTCGAAGGTGGCCTGCAGGGCGTCGGCGAGGGCGTCCTTGGCGGACGGGTTGATGATCGTGACGCCGATGTACTCGCCGGTCGCCTCGGCCGGGTCCATCAGCTTGGTGATGCGGCGCATGCCGAGGGCGGGGTCGACGACGACCTTCATCTCCTCGTCGGCGAGCTTCTTCACGGTGTCCAGGGCGAGCAGGATGCCGGGGGCGCTGCCCTCCTTGGCCATCCGGTCGTTGCCGTCGAGCATGGTGCGCTGGACGGACGCCGGGTGCACGGTGTCGCCGTTGGCGAGCAGCAGGCCCTCGCCGAACAGCTCGCGGGCGCACCACAGGGAGTAGGCGTTGTTCCACTCCTCGGCCTTGTCGTTCTCGACCAGGGTGAGCTTGACGCCGTACTTCTGCTCCAGCGCGTCCTTGCGGTCGTACACGGCCTCCTTGCGGTAGCCGACCACGACGGCGGCCTCGCGCAGCCCCACCTCGGCGAAGTTGCCGAGGGTGAGGTCCAGGACGGTCCGGTCCCCGTCGACCGGCACCAGCGCCTTGGGCAGGGTGTCGGTGTACGGGCGGAGCCGGCGGCCTGCGCCGGCGGCCAGGACGAGGCCGATCATGCGGTGTCTCCTGATTCGTCGTGTTCTGCCGTGGCGTCGCCGAACACCCAGAAGTGGATGGACTCGGCGACGACGACCAGGGCCAGGACGGCGGCCAGGGCCACCAGACCGCCCTGCAGGGCGGCAGCTCCGGGCCCCTCGTGCCCGACCGCCCCGGTGGGGGCGCCGCCGTACACGAGAGCGGCGAAGAGGGTGACGAGCAGGGCCCGTCCCTCCTGGCCGCCGGTCGCGCGAACCAGCCAGCGGGCCGGCGCGCCGGTGCCGCCGCGGAGGCGGTACACCGTGTCGTAGTGATGGTAGGCGACGGCCGCGACCAGCCCGAACGCGGCCGGGAGGGAGGCGGTGTCCAGGCGCAGCGCGAGCGCGAGGACGGTCAGGTACTCGCCGGCGCGGAAGAACGCGGGGGCCAGCCAGTCCAGGGCGCCGTTCAGCTTCCTGGCCAGGACGAGCGAGCTGAGCAGCACGTAGCCGGCGGCGGCGCCGACCGAGGCCCAGGTGCCGCCGAGCGAATAAACGGCGACGGGCAGGCCGGCCGAGGCGAGCGCGGCGACCACCGGGACGGCGAGGCCCGGCAGCCGGCGGGCGACGGGGCGCAGCAGCGGGGCGAGCAGCTCGGCGAGCGGTCCGCCGTCGGCGAGGACGGCGACCTCGCGGGCGGCCTGGTCGGCGCGCGGACGGCGCCGGTTGATCGAGCGCAGCACCCGGCCCGCGGTGGTGTAGCAGCAGGCCAGGGCGCAGCCGATCAGCAGCACGGTGAGCGTGGTGCGGGGGGTGGTGACGGCGGTGAGCAGGGCTATCAGGGCCCAGCGCTCGCCGATCGGCAGCACGACGATGCGGCGGGCCCAGACCGTCCAGCCGACCCGGTCGAGCCGGTTGGAGAGCTGGGCGGTGGGGCTGGAGTTCGCCGCCTGCGCCTTGCTGCCGGCGGTGGCGGGGTTGCGGGCGGTCTCCTGGTCGGCGGCCATGAAGGCGAAGTCGACGCTGTGCCGGAAGGTCATCAGCACCATCGCGGCCAGGGCGAGCGCCCACACGTGGTCGCCGGTGCGGGTGGCCGCGATCGCGAGGCCCGCGTAGAAGGAGTACTCCTTGGCCCGGTCGAAGGTGGCGTCCAGCCAGGCGCCGACCGTGGAGTACTGCAGCGAGTAGCGGGCGAGCTGCCCGTCGGTGCAGTCCAGCACGAAGGAGAGGATCAGCAGCAGGCCGGCGGCGACGAACCCGGGCCGGGTCGCGGTGGCGGCGCTGGCGGCCGCGGCGAGCGCGGTGACCAGTGAGGCCGTGGTGACCTGGTTCGGGGTGAGGCCGCGGCGGGCGCACCAGCGGGCGATGTAGCGCGAGTACGGGCTGACGCAGTAGGTGGTGAAGAAGCCGTCGCGGGCCTTCACCGCGCGGCGCAGCCGCACCGCCTCCTCGTCGACCTCGGCGACGGCGGCGCGGGCGGCGGCCAGCTCGTCGGCGGTGGCGGGGACGGTCGCGACCAGGGTGCCGAGCTCCGGGCGCTGGACGGGGATGCCGCCGCGCTGGACGGCGCCGGCCAGGGCGTCCGGGAGGTTCGGCTCGTGGCCGGTGAGGCCGTGGGCGGCGGCGTCCAGGGCCTCGCGAGCCGCGCTGCCGTTGACCGCGACGGCGCCGGGGACGGCGCCGGCCGGGAAGCGGGGGTCGGTGAGGGCCAGGCGCAGGGCGTGCCGGTGGCCGACGAAGCCGGCGTCTATGACGGCGATCCGCTCGGCCGGGTCGGCGGCCGCGAGCAGGTCGGCGAGTTCGACGGCGTCCCGGGCGTGCAGGATCCGGCCGAAGCCGATCGCCGCGAGGTCGGCGGCGAGCGGACCGGGGGCGGTGACGGCGGTGCGGCCGGCGGCCCGGTCGGTGGCCGGGTCGGCGGGAGCGGCGCGGTCGGGGCTGCGGTCGGCCTGGGCCGGGATGGGCACCGTGGTCACGGTGGCGGTGGCGGCCGTCCCGTACCCACCGGTGGTGCTGAGCGGGAGCGGGTCGCCGACTCCCGGGACGGCCGACGGCTCGGAGCCGGTCACGATCACAGTGGACAGCGGGACTCACTCCCTGACGGTGCGAACGTTCGACGGTACGGACGGGGTTCCGGCCGCAACGGCGAGCGGTGGGACGGGGTGTGGTGGCGGCGCCGCCCTGCGGGGCCCGGCGCACCGGTTGAGGCTACCGGACGGCCCGTTTGCCCCCGAAACGGGGCATCCCCGGCCCCACGGGGCGCCGCGCGCGGGTACCCGGCAGTGCGGGCGGGCGGCGCGGCACCGCGGTCGGCGGCCGTTTCGACCGCCCGGTCGTGCGGGTCATCATTCCGGACGGTGAGCCCGGCATTCAAGCCGTGGAGGGACGGACATCGGGCGTACGTACGACCTTCGAACGGACACAAGGTGAAGGCGGCGCAACGAATTCGGTCAGGGTGCGAACACATCGTCCGGTCATTCGCCCCTTCCCGGGCCCCACGTGCGTCGCGGCCGTCGAACCCCGGAGCATGCGGCAGACTTGGGGCCCGACGCCACTTGCGAAGGGGACCCCATGTCCGACATCTCGTCGACCAGCCGGACGCACCTCCTCCCGGAGATCGACACGGATCTCGACAGAGGCCCCGGTGCGGGCGCCGGCGGTGCCGCGCAGCCCGCCACCGAGATCCTGCTGGAACTGGTCGACGACGACGGCTTCACCATCGGCACCGCGGAGAAGCTCTCCGCCCACCAGCAGCCGGGCCGGCTGCACCGCGCGTTCTCGGTCTTCCTCTTCGACCAGCAGGGCCGGCTGCTGCTCCAGCGCCGCGCCCTCGGCAAGTACCACTCCCCCGGCGTGTGGTCGAACACCTGCTGCGGCCACCCCTACCCGGGCGAGCAGCCCTTCGTCGCGGCCGCCCGCCGCACGGCGGAGGAGCTCGGCATCGCCCCCGCCCTGCTCTGCGAGGCCGGCACCGTCCGCTACGACCTGCCGGACGAGGCCTCCGGCCTGATCGAGCGCGAGTGGAACCACCTCTTCGTCGGCCTGGTCACCGCCGACCTCGCGCCGGACCCGGACGAGATCGCCGAGACCCGCTTCGTCACCGAGGAGGAGCTGAAGGAGCTGGAGGCGGAGAAGCCGTTCTCCGCCTGGTTCCGGACGGTCTTCGAGGCCGCGCGGCCGGGCATCCGGGAGATCACCGGACGCGGCTGGTAGTCCTCCCGCAGCGGGCTCGGGCGGCCCTGCTGCCGACGCGGGCGGGTCTCCACCGCTCCGGGCCTGCCGCACGTCACCAGAGGTGGCCGTCCGGCTCCGCCGCACGCGGGGCCGGCAGCGGCAGCGAGGCCCAGATGACCTTGCCCCCGCCCTCGGTGCGCTCCACGTCGCAGGTGCCGCCCGCCTGCAGGGTCACGCTCTTCACCAGCAGCAGGCCGCGGCCGCCGAGGTTGCCCAGGTCGCTCTCCAGCGCCTTCGGCCGGTACGGGTGGAGGTCCTCCACCGCGATGCGCACCCAGCCCTCGCCGATGGCGAGCTCGGTGCTGAGGCGGGGCGAGACGACGGCGGCGTGCGTCACCGCGTTGCTCACCAGCTCGGAGACGATCAGCAGCAGGTCGTCGATCAGCTCCTGGTAGCGCTCGCCGGCCATGCCCTGGGCGAGGAGGCGGTCACGGACCGCGTGGCGGGTCTGCGGGACGGCGGCCTCCTGCGCATCGGCGACGAACCGCCAGGCGCCCGGTTCCGGGCCGACGCCCGGCCGTCTGGCCGCGGCCCCGTCCGGGGAGCCGGGGTCCGTCGAAGTGCTCGAGGCCGCCCCGCTGATCTGTTCCACGTCAAGCCACCCTTCGCATCATGACGGGAGGCTCTGCCGCGAGCCGTACGCACGGCGGCGCGGGCCGGCGGCCTTTCGGGAATCGGGCGTTCCGCTCAAGGCTCCCTTGGTCCACAGAGGCTAGGAGAGCACCCGTCGGCCACTGGCCCAGGGACTGGAAACTGGCGGCGGGTGAACTGTTCAGACCACATGCGAACGCGATCGGACCACTTCGGCCCGGTCACGATTCGTTGTACCAGCGGATCGGTCACACCGTGGGAGGTTTTCCCAGATCAGCACGGGCGGACACCGGGCTCTCCACGCCCGCCGGGGCATCCGCCGGGGCGCCCGGCGGCCGCCGCGTACGCTCCGGTACGACCCCGCCCCGCGACCGGACCGCCCGCACCGCCGGCGGCGCCGGTTCACCGCCGCACGACTCCCCCACTGCCGCCGCCCGGCCGCCGGTCGGCCGCCGGGCACCGGCCTGCGGCCCGCACCGATGCTGACCAGGCCGGACCTCCGAACACGGGGGCGGCGCGCAGCGGCGGCCCGGCGCGGGGTGCGGGCGGCCCGGCCGGCCAGCCGGCGCCGCCGGCCCGATCACGGAGCCGAGGACGCCGCGCAGCTGCACCTGGCCGGCGGGTGTGCCTGCCGCTCGCTGCCCGCCCACGGGCCGGAGATGCCGATGCCCGGGAGGAGGAGCGCGGCGACCCGAGTGAGCCCCTCCGGGTCGACGGCCGCCGATGCCCCTTTGAAGGCGATCCATGCCTATATGCCCGATTCGCTCTGCACTCTCCGCCCCTGAGCGGCAGAAACGCAGGTGAGAAGCACTCCCGCGGCCTGGTAATGTTCTCTCTGTCGCCAGGGGGCGAAGGAAACGGAAACCCCGAGGCAACACACCCCGTCCGGGTGGCGGAATGGCAGACGCGCTAGCTTGAGGTGCTAGTGCCCTTTATCGGGCGTGGGGGTTCAAGTCCCCCCTCGGACACCAGCGGATCCCCGCGGAGCTCAAGGAGCTCCGCGGGGATTTTTTGTTTCCGCCGCCATCGGACATGGCAGGACACCGACATCTGATTCGACACCGTCGTCGTCCGCGGCCCTGCGGATGACCTATTACGTCCTCGCCACCCGCGCACGGCACGACCTGCACTTCGGCTACGCGGGCGACCGCGAGCCGCCGCTTCTCACCGCCGTTCCCGATCAGGTGCTGATCCGCGGATGACACCCCGCCCCATCACGCACAGGGAATCGACGGACCGCAACCAGAAGTCGTGGTCCGCCCTCGGGCGCCACGCGGAAAGGGTCTGCCGGGGTGTCACAGGCCGTGCCGATCGAGGACCTTCAGGAGGTTGCGCTTGCGCTTCTGGTCGGCACGCAGGGCTGTGAGATAGTCCGCGAAGGCCGGCTCCGTGCCCAGCACCCGGTGGCAGGCACGGGCCTTGAGGAGCAGTCTCGCGATCTCCTGGTAGTTGGCGTCCCCGGTGATCTGCCTGAGCGGCTCGATGGCGCGCAGGTACACCATCAAAGCGTCGGCCGGGCGGGTGTCCCGCACATGGTCGGCCAGGGTCAGCCACTGCCGGGTACCGGCCCGGCCCGGCGCGGCCTCCCACGCGGCGTCCAGGTCTCCGTCGTCGATCAGAACGTCGATCAGTACGGACCCGCCGTTCCGGTGCCAGCCGCCGTCCGGGCGCTGGCCGGCGTCCGCGCGCAGCAGGTCCAGCGCGGCGGCGCGATCACCGTCCCAGGTACCGGCGGCGCTGGACGCCTCCCGCAGCTTCCGGTAGGCATCCAGTGAGCGCGAGGCCCGGAACCGTTCGTGGCGCAGCGCCGCCGCTTCGGCCAAGCGCCCCGTCGAGGCGTAGCGGCCGGTGAGGTAGTCCAGGAGCCGGTCGTCGACATGCGATCGTCCCGCGGTGTCGCGGATGCCCCGCTCGGCCCACTGCAGCGCCTCGGCCTCGCGGCCTGCCGCATCGAGTTCCCGGGCGATCAGCAGGTGTGTCCAGCCCGAGGGGGCCAGGTCGGCAGAGCGCATGGCGATCAGCGCATCGAGGTCCCCCTCCGTCTTGATCAGATGTTCCATCAGGTGCTTCTCGGCCCAGCCGGACGGATTGCGCCGCCACGCCTCTTCCGCGAGCTGCCGGACTCGTACGAGCCCTGTCCGGCCGAGGAGTTCCCGGTAGTCGTCCAGCTCGACCTCGGGCAGGTGACCCTGATCGCCCAGCAGGTGCTGTACCAGCCACTCGGCGGTCCGTACCGGATCGGGCGATGCCGCCAGGCACGCCCGAAGGTGCACCTCGCCGAGATCGTCGGCGACGCTGCCGACGGCGCCGTCCGAGTCGTCCATGTCGTCGTACACCCGCCCGAGCAGGCGGATCGCCTCCCGCGCCAGGTCGACCGCCCGGGCCGCCTGGCCGGCCGCGATCAGCGCGCTGATCGCGGCTACCGCCTCGCCGGCCTGCTTCGCGTAGGCCTGGACATCGGCGTATTCGATGTACCCGTACCGGCTGAAGCGCCCGGTGGCGAGAAGGCCCACGATCCGCTCGCGGATCCGGACGGGATCGGCCTGAACCGTCGCGGCACGCAACTCCAGACGGCGACGCAGGCCCCGGTCCTCATCGATCAGTTCACGCACCAGGGCCAGCAGCTCCTCCTGGGAACGCGATTCCAGCCAGGATTCAAGGCTCCCGACCAGGCTCTCGGAGTCCGCGCGCAGGCGGGGCAGCTCCGCCCCGAGCCCCAGCACGACCAGACCGACCGCCACGCAGTGCTTGCAGAAGTTGCCGTCCAGGCCGTACGGGCAGTCACACTCCCCTGACAAACCGTGCTCCCCGTCGAGCCTGAGGACGACCTCGTAGGCATCGCTCCCGTAGACGGTGGCCGTGAACCGGCCTCCCGACACCTCGAACTCTTCGACAGCGTCCTGATAGCCCAGACCGCGTTCGAAGGAGCGCGGTCCGGCCAGCGATCGCAGGTCGTCCTCGGTGAATGCGCTGGCGCTCGTCATGGCCTTCATTCAAGCGGAGGAAGGGCCACCGCGGCGTCGCGGCTTCGGTTTTCCGCGGAGTGGGCTCAGCCGGTGGTCACGGCCGTGACAGGCCGGACACCGATGGCGAGCGGACACCGCGCCGATGTCGGGCATGCCGCTCCAAGGGCTGGTCGGGATGGTGCGCTCGGTTGTGCCGCACACTGACGACGGCCTTGATGCCCGGGCGCCCACGTCACCGACCGGCGCCGCCCCCGCCGAGGTGTTCGTCGGCGACGCGGCGGGGGACGACCATGCGCCAGGCGTCCAGGACGAGTTCACGCATCTCTTCGGTGTCGATGGCCGCCGTTCTGACCTGGACCCAGTTGAAGCGTTCGTCGGGCGGGTCGGGCGGCAGGAAGGTGTCCGGGGCGGAGGCGATCAGGGCGGCCCGTTCCTCCTTGGGGAAGGCGAAGCCGAGGACGGACTCGTCGCGGTTGAAGGCGAGGTAGACGATCCTCCCGACCCGGAACTTGACCCGGTCGCGGACGAGCGCCTCTTCCGTCCGGGGCAGCGAGAGCGCCAGGCGGCGCACGTCGTCGACGGTGACCATCCGACCAGCCTGCCGGTCCGCGGGGCTCAGCGCCCGGGAACGGGGTCGTGACCGCCGTGCGTGCCCGGGCGGCAGCGCAGGAGGCGGCCGGCGGTGAGGCGGCTGCCGCGCACTGCCCCGTGCCGGTGCAGTGCCTGGACGGCGTAGGTGGAGCAGGACGGGGTGTAGGGGCAGCACGCCGCCCGGGTGGGGCTGATCCGGGTGCGGTAGAAGCGGACGGCGTCGTAGAGGCCGGCGGCGAGCGGCCCTGCGGGGACGGGGGCGGCCGGGTCGGCGGCACTCCGGCCGTGGCCGCGGCCGACGGCGGCCTTGAGCACCGAGGCGAACATGATCGGGATCAGGGCGATCATGCAGGGGTCGGCGATCTCGCCGAGGCAGTCGCAGGCGTCGCAGCAGTCGTTGTCGCCCTTCGTCCGCTTGTTGCGGCGCTTCCACTCCTCGCGGGCGCGGCGCTGCTCCCGGCGGCGGCGACGCTCGTGCTCGGGCAGCCACCACCAGGCCCGACCGGGGCGCGGCGGCGGGCCGCTCTGCTGCTGCACGTGGTGCGGGTGGTGCTGGGACACGGCTGCGGGCCTGCCTTCCGTCCGGGTGCGGGTCGGGCGGCCGCGGTGGCGGCCGGCCCGGTGGGTCGGACGACGGTAGCGCACCTGCGGGTTCCCTCCACCGTCCGCCTGCCGGCCTTGACTTCGCGTGCACTCCAACCACCAGACTCCGAACCGTTCGTTCCCACAAGGGGCAGGCGAGAACCGAGGAGCAGCGATGGAGTACCGCACGATCGGCACCGACCCGTCGACCCGCCGCGAGGTGAGCGTGCTGAGCCTGGGCGCGATGCTGTTCGGCACGGCGGTGGACGAGCGGACCTCGTTCGCGCTGCTGGACCGGTTCGTCGAGGCGGGCGGCACCTTCGTCGACACCTCGAACAACTACGCGTTCTGGGTGGAGGGTTCGCAGGGTGGCGAGAGCGAGGCACTGCTCGGCCGGTGGCGGCGCAGCCGCGGGATCGGTGACGAGGTGGTGATCGCCACCAAGCTCGGGGCCCGGCCGCACGCGCCGTCGCGGGGATTCACCCTGGACGTCGAGGGCCTGTCGGCGAAGACGGTCAGGGAGTCGGCGGAGCGCAGCATGGAGCGGCTCGGCACGGACCGGATCGACCTGCTGTACGCGCACATCGAGGACCCGCGGACCGAACTCGCCGAGACGGTCGAGGCGTTCGGGTCGCTGGCGGCACAGGGCTCGGTCGGTCTGCTCGGGGTGAGCAACCACTGGGTGTGGCGGGTGGAGCGCGGCCGGGCGCTGGCGGCCGCGGCCGGGCTGCCGGGGTGGGAGGTGCTGCAGTACCACCACAGTTATCTGCGGCACCGCACCGATCTGCCGACTTTGCGGTCCGCGGACGGTTCGGTCGGGGTGGCGGGCGGCGAGGTGCTGAGCTACCTGCGGTCGGAGCCGGGGCTGGCCATGGTGGCGTACTCGCCGCTGTTGGGCGGGAGTTACGTGCGGTCGGACAAGCCGCTGGGCGAGGGTTTCGACCACGCGGGGACGGCGAAGCGGCTGGCGGTGCTGCGGGAGGTCGCGGCGGAGACCGGCGCGACGGCGAACCAGGTGGTGCTGGCCTGGCTGATCGGCGGCGAGGTGCCGGTGATCCCGCTGGTGGGGGCGTCCTCGGTGGCGCAGCTGGACGAGAGCCTGGCGGCCGTGGGGTTGGAGCTGACGGCGGACCAGCGGGCACGGCTGGATGCCGCGCACTGATCCGCCGTCGAACGAACGCTTAGGGCTGGTGCTCGGCGCCGGTCGGGGGCGGCCCCTGGGCGGCGAGGAGTTCGGCCTCGGTCTCGGTGAAGAGGCGGGAGCGGAGCAGGAAGCGGACGCCTTCGGGTGCCTCCAGGGAGAATCCGCTGCCGCGGCCGGGGACGACGTCCACGGTGAGGTGGGTGTGCCGCCAGTACGCGTACTGGTCGGCGCTGATCCAGAACGGGGTGTCCTCGGCGACGCGGCCGAGCAGCAGGTCCGAGGCGCCGACCCGGAACTCGCCGCGGGGGTAGCACATCGGTGCGCTGCCGTCGCAGCAGCCGCCGGACTGGTGGAACATCACCGGCCCGTGCACGACCACCAGTGTCCGCAGCAACTCCTCGGCTGCGCCCGTGAGTTCGATCCTGGCGGGAGCCGGCTTCATCAGAAGAAGCCGAGCTTCCGGCCGGAGTAGCTGACCAGCAGGTTCTTGGTCTGCTGGTAGTGGTCGAGCATCATCTTGTGGGTCTCGCGGCCGATGCCGGACTTCTTGTAGCCGCCGAAGGCCGCGTGCGCCGGGTAGGCGTGGTAGCAGTTGGTCCACACCCGGCCCGCCTTGATGGCCCGGCCGAGGCGGTAGGCGGTGTTGCCGTCGCGGGTCCAGACGCCGGCGCCGAGGCCGTAGAGGGTGTCGTTGGCGATGTGCAGGGCCTCCTCGACGGTGTCGTAGGTGGCGACGGAGACCACCGGGCCGAAGATCTCCTCCTGGAAGATCCGCATGTCGTTGCGGCCTCGGAAGATCGTCGGCTCGATGTAGTAACCGCCCTCCAGGCCGGGGACGGTGCGGGCGCCGCCGCCGGTGAGCACCTCGGCGCCCTCCTGCCGGCCGATGTCCAGGTAGGACAGGATCTTCTCGTACTGGTCGTTGCTGGCCTGGGCGCCGATCATGGTCGCGGGGTCGAGCGGGTCGCCGGCGGTGATCGCCTCGGTGCGGGCGATGCAGCGGGCGATGAACTCGTCGTAGATGGAGGCGTGGACGAGCGCGCGGGACGGGCAGGTGCACACCTCGCCCTGGTTGAGGGCGAACATCACGAAGCCCTCGACGGCCTTGTCCAGGTACTCGTCGTCGGCGGCCATGACGTCCGGCAGGAAGATGTTCGGGCTCTTGCCGCCGAGTTCGAGGGTGACCGGGATGATGTTCTCGCTGGCGTACTGCATGATCAGGCGGCCGGTGGTGGTCTCGCCGGTGAAGGCGACCTTGGCGACCCGGGGGCTGGAGGCGAGCGGCTTGCCGGCCTCCACTCCGAAGCCGTTGACCACGTTGAGGACGCCGGGCGGCAGCAGGTCGGCGATCAGCTCGACGACCAGCAGGATGGAGACCGGGGTCTGCTCGGCCGGCTTGAGGACGACGCAGTTGCCGGCCGCGAGCGCCGGGGCGAGCTTCCAGGTGGCCATCAGGATCGGGAAGTTCCACGGGATGATCTGGCCGACCACGCCGAGCGGCTCGTGGAAGTGGTACGCCACGGTGTCGGCGTCGATCTCGGCGATGCCGCCCTCCTGGGCACGCACCACGCCCGCGAAGTAGCGGAAGTGGTCGACGGCGAGCGGGAGGTCGGCGGCGAGCGTCTCCCGGACGGGCTTGCCGTTCTCCCAGCTCTCGGCGACGGCGAGCTTCTCGAGGTTCTGCTCGATCCGGTCGGCGATCCGGTTGAGGATGTTGGCGCGTTCGGTGACGGAGGTGCGGCCCCAGGCCTCGGCGGCGTTGTGCGCGGCGTCCAGGGCGAGTTCGACGTCGGCCGCCGAGGAGCGGGCGACCTGGCAGAACGTCTGCCCGGTGATCGGCGAGGGGTCGTCGAAGTAGCGGCCCTCCACCGGGGCGACCCACTTGCCGCCGATGAAGTTGTCGTAGCGGGGGGCGAAGCTGACGATGCTGCCTTCGGTTCCGGGCCGGGCGTAGACCATGGGCGGCTCTCCTCGTCGGAAGACGCGTACGGGTGGCGTCCGACGGCCGTCGTCCCAGGGGCGGCCGCCGTGGACGGTGGCCACTCTCACCCCTTCGGGTTGGTGAAAGGTTGGCACCGCCCGGCGGCCCCCGGCCGGAACGGTCGTCAGTCGCGCAGGGCGGCGTGCAGCCGGCTGAGCGCCACCGCGCGCCGCCCGTCGCCGGGGGCGAGCAGCCGCAGCGCGTGTTCGTGCACCTCGGCGTCGTACCGGGCGAGTTCGCCGTACCGCAGGGCGGGCGCGGGGTCGGCCGCGGCGAGGACGGCGGCGCGGACGGCGACCTCCAGGTAGGTGCGGTGCTCGACGACGGCGGGTGCGTCGGAGTGCGGCAGCAGCGGGCCGGTGTACAGCCGCACGGCGGTGGCGGTGTCGCCCGCGGCGAGGGCGCGGCGCACCTCGGCCGCGTCGCACTGCACGGGCGCGGTGAGCCGGTAGCGGCGGGCGGAGACGGCGCCGCCGAGGTCGCGGCGCAGGTGGGAGATCTCGGCCTTGACGGTGGTGGCGGTGACCGGCCGGTCGCCGTAGACGGCGGTGCGCAGCCGTTCGGCGGTGAATCCGTCGGCCTCCAGGGCGAGCAGGGTGAGGATCTCCAGGCGGCGCGGCGGCAGGTGCAGCGGGACGCCGTCGCGGGTGGCCTGTTCACGGCCGAGGCAGGTGAGGCGCAGTCCCTCGGGGCGGGCGGTGGTGCCGGGGGTCGCGGGCAGGGCGGCACCGACGGCGGCGGCGAGGGTGCGGACGGTGGACAGCGCGAGCGGGTGCGAGCGGTCCCAGGTGGTGGAGAGGTCGAGGGTGCCGGCGATGCTGCCGTCCGGGCGGCGGATCGGCGCGCAGTAGCAGACCCAGCCGTGCAGGACGGAGACCAGGTGCTCGGCGGAGAAGACGGTGGCGGCGCGGCCGGTGCTCAGGGCGAGCGACAGGGCGTTGGTGCCCATCGCCTGCTCGTCCCAGCGCGCGCCGGGCGCGAAGTTGACCCGTTCCGCCTTGCGCTGCATGACCGGGCCGCCGCAGGTCCACAGGATGGTGCCGGCCTCGTCGGTGACGGCGGCGATGAAGCCCGCGTCGTCGGCGATGGCCCGGAGTTCGTCGGCGACGGCGTCGACCGGGACGCGGAGCGGGGAGTGCGCCCAGTCGGGGCCGTGCGCGCCGGGGTCGGAGGGCGGGGCGGCGGTGCGGGCGGGGTCGACGGTGGTCAGCGAGCGGAGCCAGGAGTCCGCGACCTCGGGGCGCACCCCGGTGCCGTCCGCGGCGTGCTGCGGCCGGGCCGCCCGGTGGGGCACCCAGCGGGACCACTCGTCCTCCAGCGCGGCCCTGCGCCGGCGAAGATCTCCACGCACAGCATCGACCCCTTCGACCTCGTCGTCGACGGCGGGCACGGCCGGCCCCGCCCGCGGGGCCGCCCGTCCCGATCGGGCCAGTGTGGCCGACCCCCGGCGGGTGCGGCCAGCACGCCGCACCGCGAAGTCGGGATGCCCCGGGCCGGCGGGGCCGACCCGTTCCGGTGGGACCGACCCGTCCGGTGTGGTGCACCCGTGCGAGCGGGGGTGCGGCCCGAGGGGACGGGTCGGGTGGACGGGCCGGCCCGAGGGCGGACGGGTCGGGACGGGCTCCCGGGGGCCCCGGCGGCGGGCGGTGCGAGGGCGCGCCAGGCGTTCAGCCGGTCCACATCTGCGCTCTGTCGGACGGCCACCTCGATGCCGACCTGCCACGGGAGACATACGGGTGACCCGCCCGTCATGAGCGTGACGGGACAAGGGCCGGTCCGGAGCGCAGTGCGTCCAGTCCCGTCCACGAGCAGGGAGAGCCGAGATGACCACCGCCCCCGTCCTCACACCGTCCGTCCCCGACCGGGCCGCCGCTCCCCAGGCCGCCGCCCGGACCCCGCAGGCCCCCGTGCCCGTCGGCTACAGCGTCGCGCTGGCCCAGGACGAGGGCGACGTGCGGGCCGCGCAGCGGCTGCGCCACCGGGTGTTCGCCGAGGAGATGGGCGCCGTCCTGGACAGCCCGCTGCCCGGCCTGGACGTCGACGCCTTCGACGACCACTGCGACCACCTGCTGGTCCGCGAGAACGGCACCAACGAGGTGGTCGGCACCTACCGGCTGCTGCGCCCGGAGGCGGCGCGCCGGGCCGGCCGGCTGTACTCCGACACCGAGTTCGACCTGTCCCGGCTGGCCGGGCTGCGGGACGGCCTGGTGGAGGTCGGCCGGTCCTGCATCCACCCGGACCACCGGGGCAGCGGAGCCGTCATCAACCTGATGTGGGGCGGCATCGCCCGCTACCTGACGACGACCGGCAACACCTGGGTGGCGGGCTGCTGCTCCGTTCCGCTGGCGGACGGCGGCACGGAGGCCGCGGGCGTCCGGGACGCCGTCCTCGCCAAGCACCTCGCCCCGGAGGAGTACCGGGTGTCGCCGCTGCGCCCCTGGGACCACGAGGGCGTCGCCCGGCCGGCCCGCGCCGCGATCCCGCCGCTGCTCCGCGGCTACCTGCGGCTGGGCGCCTGGGTGTGCGGGGAGCCCGCGCACGACGCGGACTTCGGCGTCGCCGACCTGTACGTGCTGCTGTCGCTGGAGCGGACCGACCCGCGCTACCTGCGGCACTTCCTGTCCGCCGGGCCCGCCTTGTGAGCGCCTGGCTGCCGACGGCGCCCTGCACGCCGGAGGACTGCGTGGCCGCCCCCGACCCGGTGGTCGGCCCGGGGCGGCAGCTGCTGCGCGCCGCGTCCTGCACGGGTCTGCTGCTGGCCGGGGTGGCGCTGGCACCGGTGGTCCGCGGCTGCTGCGGGCCGGCGCTGCGCGAGAGGCTGGTGCAGCGCTGGGCACGGCTGCTGCTCGCCGCGTTCGGCGTGGAGCTGCGGGCGGGCCGGGCCCCGCGGACGGACGGCGGTGTGCTGGTGGTGGCCAACCACGTGTCGTGGCTGGACATCCTGCTGGTGGCGGCCGTCCGGCCGGCGCGGATGCTGGCGAAGACGGAGGTACGGGCCTGGCCGCTGCTCGGCCCGCTGGCGGCCTGGGCGGGCACCCTGTTCCTCGACCGGGACCGGCTGCGCGCGCTGCCGGCCACCGTGGACGGGATCGCGGCGGCGCTGCGCCGCGGCGAGCGGGTGGCGGTCTTCCCCGAGGGCAGCACCTGGTGCGGGCGGCGCGGCGGACGGTTCCGGCCGGCGCTGTTCGAGGCGGTCGTGCGGGCCGGCGCGACCGTCCAGCCGATGGCGCTGCACTACCGGCTCACGGACGGGCGGACGGCGACCGTCGCGGCGTTCGTCGGCGAGGACGGGCTGCTCGCCTCGCTGCGCCGGGTGATCGCCGCCCGCGGGCTGGTGGCGGAGGTCGAGTTCCGTGCGCCGGTCCCGGCGGGTGCGGCGGGCCGCCGCGAGCTGGCCGCGGCCGCGCAGGCGGCGGTCTTCGGCACGCCTGTCCTGCCCGCCCCGGCGGCTCCCGTCGAGAGCGTCCGGCACATGGCCGACCGGCTGCCGGCCTCCGCCTGAACGCAGCACGCCGAAGGCGGGTGCCGACGGCGACAGCGCCAGCGACGGCGACGGCGACGGCGACGGCTCAGCGGGCCACCGCGATCACCTCGCGAACGGTCTGCGGGTCGTCGAGCAGCCGCAGCATCCGCCGGGCGACCTCGGCCCGCGGGACGGTCCAGCCGCCGCGCACGTTCTGCCCGAGGGCCGTCCGGGAGGTGCCCGTGGCCGGTCCGTCGGTCAGGCGGGGCGGGCGGACGACCGTCCAGTCCAGTCCGCTGCCCCGCAGTTCGTCCTCCATCCGGGCGAGGTCGGCGTAGTGCGGCCGGAGCGCGGCCTTGACGGCGGGTCCGAAGAGGTGGCGCATCAGGAAGCCGTCGCCGGGGTCGTACCGGGGCGGGGTGGGGCGGCCGGGCGAGGGCACGGTGCCGACGGGTGCGGCGCTGACCACGACGATCCGCCGGGTGCCGGTGCTGCGCATCGCGCGGACGAGGGCGCGGGTGCCGCGCTCGGCGACGCCCGCCTCGGCGTTGGAGCGGGCGCCGAGTCCGGAGAGCACGGCGTCGGCACCGGCGACGGCGCGTTCCACGGCGGCCGGGTCGGGGTCGGCGAGGTCGGTGGTGACGACCCGTATCCGGTCGGACGCCCGTTGCTCGGGGGTCAGCCGGTCGGGGTTGCGGACGAGCACGGTGGCCTGGTGGCCGGCGGCCAGCGCCTGGTCGAGGAGGTGGCGGCCGATGCCGCCGGTGGCGGCGACGACGGTGATCTTCACGGTGGTCTCCCTGGTCCGGTCCGGTCCGGTCTGTTCTGGTCTGGTCTGTGGGGCCCTGGGCCTCAGGGGATGCGGGTGAGCTTCTCGGGGTTGGTCACGAAATAGATGTCGCGGACGTGGTCGCCGTCGGCCGTCGGCTCGACGACCAGCACGGCGAACGGCTCCTCACCGGCGAACAGGACGGCCGAGGGGTCGCCGTTGGCGCGCGCCCAGCGGACGTGCAGGGTGGCGGCGTTCCGGGCCGCGCCGGCCATCAGCGTCCGGGCGACCTGGTCGCGGCCGTGCACGGGCAGCCGCCCGGCGGCCGGGGCGCGACCGCCGCCGTCGGCCCACAGGGTGACGTCGGGGGCGAGCAGGTCGAGCAGGGCGTGCAGGTCGCCGCCGCCGACGGCCGCGGCGAACCGCTCGGTGACGCGGCGGCGCAGCGCGGCGTCGGTGCGGTAACGGGGGCGCCGGGCGTGCACGTGCTCGCGGGCGCGGTGGGCGGTCTGGCGGACGGCGGCGGGGGTGCGGCCGAGCAGGTCGGCGATCTCGGTGTGCTGGTAGCCGAAGACCTCGTGCAGCACGAAGACGGCCCGTTCCAGCGGTGAGAGCGTCTCCAGGACGACCATCAGGGCCATCGAGACGGATTCGGCCCGCTCGGCCTCCTCCGCGGTGCCGGCGGGCGGTTCGGCATTGGCGGGGGCGACGAGCGGTTCGGGCAGCCAGGGGCCGAAGTAGGTCTCGCGGCGGCGGGTGACCGCGGCGCGGCGGGCGAGTGCCTTGTTGACGGCGATCCGCACCAGGTAGGCGCGGGTGTTGTCGATCAGCGCGGTGCCGCGGCCGGACCAGGCGAGCCAGGTCTCCTGCAGCACGTCCTCGGTGTCGGCGACGGTGCCGAGCATGCTGTAGACGATCGAGAAGAGCAGGTCTCGGTGGTCGACGAAGTCCTGGGTCGTCCCGTCGCCGTCGTCCGTGCTGCCGGTCGCTGCGGTGCCGGTCATGGTGTGCCTCCCGTGTGCGGTCACCGATCGAGAGCAGCACAGGGGGCCGGGTGTGACATCCACCCCGCCGGATGTGACCCGGGTCTCACCCGGCTACCCCGCGCGGCGCCCGGCGGGCCGATACTGGCGGGGTGGACGAGGCGGTGGTGGACGAAGGTCCCCGGGTGCGGCCGACCGGGGCGATGGCGCGGTACGCGGCCTGGTACTCCGGGTACCGGCAGGCCGGTCTGCCGCCGGGCCGACACCGGGGCCTGCCCTCGCCGTGGCTGACGCTGATCTTCACGCTGGACGACCCGCTGACGGTGGCGGTGCATCCCGAACCCGGCCGCGGGCCGCAGGACTACACGGCGCTGCTGGGCGGGCTGCACACCACGCCCGCGCTGATCACCCACCCCGGGCGGCAGTCCGGTATCCAGGTGGCGCTGGACCCGCTGGCTGCGCGACCGCTGCTGGGCCTGCCGGCGGGCGAGCTGGCGGGTCTGGACCTGCCCGCCGAGGACCTGCTGGGCCCGCTCGCCGGGGAGGTCCGGGAGCTGCTGCTCGCCGCACCCGGCTGGCCGGAGCGGTTCGCGGTGCTGGACGCACTGCTGCCGCGCCTCGCGGAGCCGTACGGCGAGGCGGCGCCGGAGGTGCGGCGAGTGTGGGCGCTGCTGCGGCGCAGCGGCGGGCGGCTGCCGGTGTCGGCGCTGGCGGCGGAGGTCGGCTGGAGCGAGCGGCACCTCGCGGCGCGGTTCCGGCTGGAGACGGGGCTGTCGCCGAAGGCCGCGGCCCGGGTGGTGCGCTTCGACCGGGCCCGCCGGATGGCCGCGTCGGACGGCGGCAGGCTGGCCGAACTCGCGGCACGGTGCGGGTACTTCGACCAGGCGCACCTGGCCAGGGAGTTCCGGGCGCTCGCCGGCGTCGCGCCGAGCGTGTGGCTGGCGGAGGAGTTCCGATTCGTCCAAGCCGGGGTGCCGGCCGCGGTACAGGCTGGGGTGTGACGGCACGGGGTGCGCGGCGGCCCCGGGTGCGACCGGCACCGGCCGACGCGGCACGGAGGTGGAGTGATGGGTACGGCACAGGTCCCGGACGGGACGCCCGCACCGCAGGTGTGGCCGACGCTGCGGTCGCACGACGCCCGCAAGCTGATCGCCTTCCTGGTGGAGGCGTTCGGCTTCGAGGAGACGGTGGTGTACGGGGAGGGCTCCGTGGTGCACCACGCGCAGCTGAGCTGGCCGGAGGGCGGCGGGGTGATGCTGGGCTCGGTCCGCGAGGACCCTGGCGGCGTCGACGGTGCGCAGGGCAGCGGTCCGACCCCGCCGGGCAGCTTCGGGGCGTACGTGGTGACGGCTGACCCGGACGCGGTGCACGCGCGGGCGGTCGCCGCGGGCGCCGAGATCGTGGACGCCCTGCACGAGACGGACTACGGCTCGCGGGACTTCGCCGCCCGCGACCCGGAGGGCAACCGCTGGTACTTCGGCACGTACCGCGGCGAGCCGCGCGGCCGTGACTGAGACGGCGCGCGAGGGGGAGGCGGCGGACGGGGCTGCGGGCCGGGACGAGACTGCGGGCCGGGACAGGGCGGTGCTGCGGGCGGCGTTGGAGCGGCTGCGCGGGCTGTGCCTGGCGCTGCCCGGCGCCGAGGAGCGGCCGAGCCACGGGGAGGCGGCCTGGTTCGCGGGCCGGCCGATGTTCGCCATGACCTCGGACCGGCACCACGACGACCGCACGGCCTTCTGGGCGGGGGGCGCCGCCGGGGTGCAGGAGCACCTGGTGGCGGCCGATCCGGACCGGTACTTCCGCCCGCCGTACGTGGGCGGCCGCGGCTGGATCGGGGTGTACCTGGACGTCGAGGTCGACTGGCGGCAGGTCGAGGACCTGGTGCTCGACGCCTTCCTCCTGGTGGCCCCCGCCCGGCTGCGCGCCGAGGCCCGGCAGGGCACCACGGGGGCTGGGCCCACTGGGTGAACTTGACGTCTGCGCAGGTCACAGGTGGTGCGGATGCCGAGTGGGGTGGCACGTACCGGCGTACGATGGTGCGAGTATGAGCCCTTGCGGCCCCGTCACAGCCTCCGGGCTGGAGAGAGGGGGTGGGTCCGGTGTCGATGCCTCCCGGCAGTCAGACTCCTTCCACCGCACCCCGTTCGACCGGCTCGGGTGCCGGCGAGAAGGGTCTGAAGACCGGCGCGCTCGGCCTCGTGTCGTCCGTCGCCATCGGCCTGGCCTCCACGGCCCCCGCCTACAGCCTGGCGGCGACGCTGGGCATCCTCGTCGTCGGGGTCGGCCTGCAGGCGCCGATCATCACCATCCTGGCGTTCATCCCGATGCTGCTGATCGCCTTCTCCTACAAGGAGTTGAACGCCTCCGACCCGGACTGCGGGACGACGTTCACCTGGGCGGCACGGGCGTTCGGCCCACGAACGGGCTGGATGGGCGGCTGGGGCATCATCGTCGCCGACATCATCGTGATGGCGAACCTGGCGCAGATCGCCGGCGTGTACGGCTTCCAGCTGTTCGGCCTGGACTCACTGGCGAACTCGACGACCTGGACGACCGTCGCCGGCGTCGTCTGGATCGTCGTCATGACCTGGATCTGCTACATCGGCATCGAGCTGTCCGCGGCGCTGCAGCGGTGGCTGCTGGCGATCGAGGTCGTGATGCTGGTGCTGCTGTCGGTGACGGCGCTGGTCAAGGTGTACGGCTCGAACCCGCCGTCCACGGCCATCACGGTGGACGCCTCCTGGTTCAACCCGTTCGAGGTGTCCTCGTCGACGGCGTTCACGGCGGGCATCCTCTCCGCGGTCTTCATCTACTGGGGCTGGGACACCGCGGTGTCGGTCAACGAGGAGACGGCGGACGCCGCCCGCACGCCGGGCCGGGCCGCCGTCATCTCGACCGTCCTGCTGCTGCTCATCTACGCCCTGGTGTCGACCGCGGCGATGGCCTTCGCGGGCGTCGGCACGGAGGGCATCGGGCTCGGCAACGAGGACAACTCGGGGGACGTGCTGTCGGGGCTCGGTGACGCCGTGTTCGGCACCAGCGGCTTCGGTGGGTTCCTCAGCAAACTGATGATCTTCATGGTGCTGACCTCGTCGGCAGCGTCCACCCAGACGACCATCCTGCCGACCGCACGCACCAGCTTCTCGATGGCGGCCCACAAGGCTCTGCCCTCGCACTTCGGCCGGGTGCACCCCCGCCACCTCACCCCGACCTGGTCGACCATCGGCATGGGCCTCGCCTCGATCGCCTTCTACGTGATGCTCACCGCGATCAGCGGCAACGTCCTCGCCGACTCGATCGCCTCGGTCGGCCTCGGCATCGCCTTCTACTACGGCCTGACCGGCTTCGCCTGCGTCTGGTACTACCGCAAGGTGCTGACCCGCAGCGTCAAGGACTTCGTCCTCAAGGGCGTCGCCCCGCTGCTGGGTGGCCTGATGCTGCTGTACTTCTTCTGCTACGGCGCCTTCGACGTGTACGCCGACCCGGACTACGGCTCGACCTCGATCGACCTGCCGATCTTCGGCAAGACCGGCGGCGTGACGGTCATCGGCATCGGCGCGCTGCTGCTGGGCGTGATCCTGATGCTCGTGCAGTGGGCCGTGCAGGGCACCTGGTTCCGCCGGCCGGACGTGCCCAAGGAGGCGGCGGACCCGGCCACCGCGCCCTGAAGCCCGGCGCCGCTCGTCAGTGTCGTTCCTCGTCGTCGTCAGCGCTCGTCGCCGTCAGCGCTCGTCGTGGTCAGTCCTCGCCGTCGGTGAAGCGCCAGCGGGTCGGCGAACCGCGGAAGTCGGTGTGCAGCAGGCCGATGGCCTGCGCCGGGCGAACCCGCACGGTGGCGTTGACCGCCGGGTCGAGGAAGCCGATGCCGTACGCCACCGAGTACTTGGCGTTCAGTGCCGCCAGGAAGCCCGCGATCTCGGCCCGGTCGGCGGTCGGCTCGGCCCGGCCCTCCAGCACCACCGGGTCCCGCGGGTCCTCGGTGGTGACCACGCAGTCCGGCCGCTCCGCGAGATTGCGCATCTTGCGGGAGGAGACGCTGCTGGAGAACCAGAACGCGCCGTCCAGCCACACGCCCCAGACCGGCATGGTGTGCGGACGGCCGTCGGGGCGCACCGAGCACACCCAGTAGTCGTGCGACCCGGTCAGACGCTTCTCGGCCCACTCCCAGCTGAGCAGACCGGTGCCCTCGTCCGCGGGCCGGATGCCGTACCCGGGCATGTGCGGGCGCCCGGCGGTCGGCTCGGTCATGGCGGCCTCTCCCTCCGACGGTGGCGGGTCCTTCCTCCAGCCTAGGGGTGTCCTCGGGGCGCACAGCGGTCGTACCGGGGGCACCCCGGTGTCGTGGGCGGATGGCAGGATCCCGGGCATGGCTGGCATGGCAGGCATGGCGGGTACGGCGGGGGTGGAGAGCACGGAGATCGGGGAGCTGACCCTGCGGGCGTGGCGGGGCGGCACGGACGAGTGGCAGGGCCGGGTGCTTCGGACGGCCGCGGAACGGCTGGCGGCGGACGGCTGGGCGGTGGCGCCGGACGGGACCGCGACCGTGGTGCTGCACGGGCGGGAATTCGCGCTGGTGCCCGGCGGCGAGGCGCAGCTGGGCTTCGATGCCGCCGCCTTCGAGGCGACGCCGGAGCAGGCCGCCTCGTACGCGGAGAGCTGCCGCGGCTTCGGCTTCCCGGCGGACCTGCGCACGCACCTGGCCGCGGTGCTGAGCCCCGTCCGGACGGTGCGGCTGCCGGCGCTGCTGGTGGGCGTCGAGGCGGTCGACGCCGGGGAGGTGGACTTCGAGGAACACGGCTGGCGGCTGCCCACCCCCGACGAGTGGGAGTACGCCTGCGGGGCGGGTGCGCCGACGCTCTTCCGCTGGGGCGCCACCCACCCGGACACCGACGACCCGTTCAGCGCCCCGGACGGCCCGCAGCACCGGCCGAACGCCTTCGGGCTGCACATCGCCCGGGACCCGTACCGGCCGGAGGTCACCGCGGATCCGGGCGTGATGTGCGGCGGGGACGGCGGGTCCGCGACCTGCGGCGGCTACGGCTCGTTCCTGGCCTGGCTGCCACTGGCGACCGCGTACCGCGACCCGGAACTCGCGGAGCTGCTCGACGACGGCGGCTGGTGCGACGACCTGTTCGGCCGCCCGGTGGTGGCACTCTGACGCGGGCGCGCACCGCCTGACACGGATGCGCGCCGACCCGCGCGGGTGCACCGACCCGCGCGGGTGCGTCGACCCACGCCGGTGCGCCGACCGGGCGGCGGCGGTGGCTCACCAGCGGTCGTGGACCTGCGGGCGGATCCGGCGGTCGTAGAGGTCGCGGACGGCCGTCAGGGTGGCGTCGGAGAGCGGCGGCAGCGCGGCGGCCGCCGCATTGGCGCGGGCCTGCCCCGGGTTGCGGGCACCCGGGATCACCGTGGTCACGCCCAGCTGCTGGACGATCCAGCGCAGTGCCGTCCCGGCCGGGGTGGCACCCTCCGGGGCGAGCGCCGAGAACTCGACGGCCGCCTCGACGCCCGTCGCGAAGTCCACCCCGGAGAAGGTCTCGCCCTGGTCGAAGGCTTCGCCGTGCCGGTTGTAGGTGCGGTGGTCGTCCGCCGGAAAAACGGTGTCCCGGGTGTAGCGGCCGGAGAGCAGACCGGAGGCGAGCGGTACCCGGGCGAGGATGCCGACGCCCGCCTCGGCGGCGGCCGGCAGCACCTGCTCCAGCGGCTTCAGCCGGAACGCGTTGAGGATGATCTGCACGCTGGCCACGCCCGGCCGGGCGATCGCCGTCAGCGCCTCGGCACACGTCTCCACGCTGACGCCGTACGCGGCGATCCGCTCCTCAGCCACCAGCGTGTCCAGGGCGTCGAAGACCTCGTCCGAGGAGTACACCGGGGTCGGCGGGCAGTGCAGCTGCACCAGGTCGAGCCGGTCCACACCCAGGTTGGTCCGGGAACGGTCCGCCCAGGCACGGAAGTTGGCGAGGTTGTAGTGCTCCGGCCGCTGCTCGACCCGGCGGCCGAACTTGGTGGCGACGAACACCCCCGCGTCCGGACGCTCCTTCAGGTGACGTCCGATCAGCTGCTCGCTCCGGCCGTCGCCGTAGACGTCGGCGGTGTCGAACAGGGTGACACCGCTCTCGACCGCGGCGTCCAGCACGGCAAGGGCGTCCTGCTCGCGGACGTCGCCCCAGTCCGCACCCAACTGCCAGGTACCGAGGCCGACGACGGAGACGGGACGGCCGGTCCGGCCGAGGACACGCTTTTCCATGGGGAGCCTCTCAATGACCAGCGGGAAGGAGGTGCACGATCACCGCCCACCGTACCGAGCGGCCGGGCGGTCGGACGGCGGGCCGGGCGGTCGGACGGTTCCCGGGGTGATGTGCGGGGCAGCGGGCGATGTGCGGGGCAGCGCAGCAGGGCAGCAGGCGGATCGGCGGCCGGTCAGCCGGCGGCCGGGCCGCGGGCGAGCAGGAGGGCGACGTCCAGGCCCGCGACGGCGATGGTGGCGAGGAAGGGGATCCGGCCGGGCGCGATCGGGGCCAGCAGGGCGGTGGCGACGGCGACGGCCAGCGCGACGCCCTCCGCCGGTGGGACGGGCCGTCCCGGGCCGAGGACGAGGACGGCGGTGGCGGCCGAGGTCGCGGCGGCTGCGACCGCGGCGGACGGGCGGCGGCCCAGGCGCTGGGGCAGTCCGAGGACGCCGGCGGCGCGGTCCGCCGGAATGTCGGGGAGGACGTTGGCGAAGTGCGCACCGCAACCGAGCAGCGCCGCCGCGCCCGTCACCCACCAGGGCGGGACGTCTGCCGTGGCGAAGGCCGGCAGCGCCCCGAAGGCCACCGCGTACGGGAGCCAGGAGGCGGCGGTCCGCTTCAGCCGGAGGTTGTAGGCCCAACCGGCGGCAACGCCGGTGAGGTGGGCGGCTCCGGCCCGGGTGCCGCAGGCGAGCGAGAGCGGGACGGCGGCGGCGAGGGCGGCGGCGGCGGCGGTGCCGACCGCCCTGGGGGTGAGGGCACCGGCGGTGAGGGCCCCGCGGGCGAGTGGCTTGTCGGCGCGTCCGGCGGCGGTGTCCCGGGCGGAGTCGATGCAGTCGTTGGACCAGCCGATGGACAGCTGGCCGGCCGCCGTGGCGGCTGCGGTGAGCAGGACGACACCCCTGCTGCGGCCCGCGGCGGCGGCGAGCCCCGCGGCGAAGGCGGTGACGGCGGCGGCCGCGGCCGGGTGGCACGCGGCCAGCAACAGGGCCGGCCGGCGGATCCACCGCCCGGCCGCCGCCGCGTCCATCCCACTGGACATGCCGTCAGGTTAGGGCCTCGCCGACGGTTCGCCCCGCAACGGCACGCGGGAGCGGGGTGGGTCCGGGCCGGGCGCGCCGCGGGGGGTCGCGGCCCGAGGAAGGCGGGCTCGCGGGGCGGACAGGCCGTCCCTCCGGTTACACGCCATCACGATGGCTACGGGTGGGGGACGGGTGCCGGGGGGCACGCCGCGTCGAGAGGCTCTCCGCTCGGTTACACACCATCACAAGAGCAACCGGCCGCCCCGGTGTGACAGCGGACCGCACCGCAGGCACCCCATCGCTCCAGTTACACACCATCACAAGAGCAACGGTTACACCCCATCACTCCCGCAACGGCGACTCCCCAACGCCAAGGCATAGCACACGCACCACCCAACACCCTCTCCCGACAGTGACACGGCATCACCTACGCGACACGACCCCCGAACAGCGAATCGGGCGCGCCCAAGAGTCCCCATTTCGTCACATTAGACCGAATCCTCCCTATGCTGAGCCGATGACCCGAATTGTGGCGGTGAGCGGGGTGCTGCCGGTCCACCGCTACCGGCAGGAGGAGATCACCGAGGCGCTGGCGGCGCTCTGCCTGCCGCCGGACGCGGACCGGGCGGTGCTGGAGCGGCTGCACGCCGGGGCCGGGGTGGCGACCCGTCATCTGGCGCTGCCGCTGGAGCGGTACGCGGGCATCGACGGCTTCGGGCAGGCCAACGACGCGTTCATCGCCGCCGCCCTGGAGCTCGGCGAGCGGGCCGCGCGAACGGTGCTGACGGAGTCCGGGCTGGCCGCCGAGGAGATCGAGCTGGTGGTGTCGACCTCGGTCACCGGGATCGCGGCACCGTCGCTGGAAGCCCGACTGGCCGGCCCGCTCGGGCTGCGGCAGGACGTCCGCCGGCTCCCCGTCTTCGGGCTGGGCTGTGCGGCGGGCGCGGCCGGACTGGCCCGGCTGCACGACTACCTGGCGGGCCGGCCCGGCCATGCCGCGCTGCTGCTCTCCACCGAGCTGTGCTCGCTGACCCTGCAGCGCTCGGACGCCTCGACCGCCAACCTGGTGGCCTCGGCGCTGTTCGGGGACGGTGCGGGCGCGCTGCTGGCGGTCGGCCCGGAGCATCCGCACTTCCACGACTCCCCCGGTCCGCGGGTGGTGGCGACCCGCAGCCGCCTGTACCCCGGCACCGGGCACCTGCTGGGGTGGGACATCGGCGACCGCGGGTTCCGGATCGTCCTCGGCGGAGCGCTGCCGGAGCTGGCCGGGCTGCACGTGGCCGAGGAGGTCGAGGCGTTCCTCGCCGAGCACGACCTGAAGCCGGACGAGGTGGCCGCCTGGATCTGCCACCCGGGCGGGCCGAAGGTGCTGGACGCTCTCGGGGAGGCGCTGGGCCTGCCGGAGTCCGCGCTCACGCCGAGCCGCCGCTCGCTGGCCCGGGTGGGCAACCTGTCCTCCGCCTCGGTGCTGCACATCCTGCGCGACGTCCAGGCGGACGGCCCCCCGCCGCCCGGCTCCGCCGGCCTGGTGCTCGCGCTGGGGCCCGGCTTCTCGTCCGAACTCGTCCTGCTCCGCTGGTGATCGAGGCCCGATGTCCTGGTACTCCCTGCTCGTCCTGCTGGTCGCCGCCGAGCGGCTCGTCGAACTCGTGGTCGCCCGCCGCAACGCCGCCTGGAGCCTCGCCCGCGGCGGCACCGAGCACGGCCGCGGCCACTACCCGCCGATGGTGCTGCTGCACAAGGCGCTGTTGGTCGGCTGTCTGCTCGAACCGGCGCTGCTGGCACGGCCGTTCGTGCCCGCGCTGGGTGTGCCGATGCTGCTGCTGGTGCTCGCCGCGCAGGGGCTGCGCTGGTGGTGCATCGCCTCGCTCGGGCCGCGCTGGAACACCCGGGTGATCGTGGTACCGGGCCTGCCGCTGGTCACCCGCGGCCCGTACCGGTGGCTGCGGCACCCGAACTACCTGGCGGTGGTGGTGGAGGGGGCGGCGCTGCCGCTGGTGCACTCGGCGTGGCTGACGGCGGGCGCCTTCACGGTGCTGAACCTGTGGCTGCTCGGCGTGCGCATCCGCTGCGAGGAGGCCGCGCTCGGCGGGGTGGTGCCGGCGGTCGCCCGGTGATCGACCTGCTGGTGGTGGGCGGCGGCCCGGCCGGGCTGGCCACCGCCGTGCACGGGGCGCTCGCGGGCCTGGAGGTGGTGGTGGCCGAGCCGCGTCCGACGCCGGTGGACAAGGCCTGTGGGGAGGGTCTGATGCCGGCCGCCGTCCGGGCGCTGGCGGGGCTCGGCGTGGCGCCGGAGGGCCACGCCTTCCACGGCATCCGCTACCTGGAGGCGACCGGGACGCGGGCCGCCGAGGCACGGTTCCGCGCGGGGCACGGTCTCGGGGTGCGGCGCACGGTGCTGCACGCGGCGCTGGCAACGCGGGCCGCGGAGCTCGGCGTGCGGGTGCTGCCGCTGCGGGTCGGCGCGGTGGACGTCGGCCCGCACGCGGTGCGGGCGGCCGGACTGACGGCCCGACACCTGGTCGCCGTGGACGGGCTGCACTCCCCCGTCCGGCGCGCCCTCGGCCTGCACCGGCCGGCGCCGCCGGGCCGCGCCGTCCGGTACGGGCTGCGTCGGCACTACCCGGTGGCGCCGTGGTCCGGGTCGGTGGAGGTGCACTGGTCGGCGCGGGCGGAGGCGTACGTCACCCCGCTCGGCCCGGAGCTGGTGGGTGTGGCGCTGCTGACCTGCGACCGGGCGCCGTTCGACGAGCAGTTGGCACGGTTCCCGCTGCTGGCGGCGCGACTGCCGGCCGGGGCGGGCACGGCCGTGCGCGGCGCGGGGCCGCTGCACCAGCGGGTCCGGGCGCGGGTCGCCGGGCGGGCGCTGCTGGTGGGCGACGCGGCGGGCTACCTGGACGCGCTCACCGGGGAGGGCCTGTCGGTGGCCCTGGCCTGCGCGGACGAGCTGGTGCGTTGCGTGCGGACGGGCCGGCCGGAGGCGTACGAGCGGGCGTGGCGGCGCGCCTCGCGCAGCTACCGGCTGCTGACCGGCGCGCTGCTGTGGGCGCGGCAGCGGCCGGTGCTGGCCCCGCGGATCGTGCCGCTCGCGGCCCGACTGCCGCGGGCCTTCGAGGCCGGGGTGAACCTGCTGGCGTGAGCCCGTCCAGGACGGGTGTCCCGTGCGGCGCCCGGCGCGCCGCCCGGGGCGGTGTCTGGTCGCCCGGGAGGCGGGTGGTCCGCACCGCCCCCGGGCGCCCCTCAAGGGGACGGCATACGGCGGCCCCCGGGCCAGGCGCAGGGGGCGGAGCACGGGAGCGCGGGCCCGGCACAGCGGGGGCGCGGCACGGGTGAGGCGCCATCAGGGACGCTCCGCAGGCACCTCCGATACCACCCAATTCCCTGGCAACTCGCATCAATTCGGACATAAACCTCCTGTGCCCGAGATCACAGCAACCACCCGGCCATGCCGCCCCACCTGGGATTTTGGGCGTGTACACGCGATCGGGACGCCGTACGGCCGGTGCAGCGGGCTTGCGCCGCCGACGGGCCGTCGCGCAGGCTCTGGCGCTGAGCGGTCCGCCTCCGGTCTCGGAAGGGCGGGCCACATCCGCAGGGGGGTACGAAAGGTTCCCCCACCCCATGCCCAGAAACTCGAAGCACCGCCGCACCACGCGACTCACCGCCCGCCGGGCCGCCGCCCTCGGACTCGCCGTCGCCGCCGTCGGAACCGGCGCCGCAGCCTGGGCCGCCCCGGGCGGCTCGTCCGACCCCGTCGTCGTCGACTCGCTGACGCTCACCCCCGCTGCACCCTCCGCCGGCGCCACGGTGACGGCCACCGCCAAGGTGCACGCCACCCAGCAGACCGCCGTCCAGGCGCTGACCGTCGCGGTCCGCTCCTCGAGCGGCGCCAACTACGACTTCGCCGGCGCGATCCCGACCACACTGACCTCGGCGCAGCAGACCTTCGTACCCAAGAGCCGGACGTTCCCGGCCGGCGCCTACACCGTGTTCGTCGCCTACAAGGCGAACAACGTCTGGCACAACCTGGCGCCGAAGAAGGCGTTCACCTCCAACGGCAGCACGGTGACGACCCCGAACCCGACGCCGTCCGCTCCGGCCACCTCGGCCTCGCCGACCCCGACGGCCGCCGCGAGCAGCTCCGCCCCGGCGAGCACCGCGCCGACCACGCCCGCCGCGCCCAGCACCTCCGCGAGCGCCACGCAGACGCCGTCCGCGAGCGCCACCGCCGCCCCGACCGCCTCGGCGTCCGCGACCACCGCGCCCAGCACCGGCGGCCCGCTGGGCATCGCGGGCAGCTGGCGCCAGGTCTTCGCCGACGACTTCAACGGCACCTCGGTCGACTCCGCCAAGTGGACGGCGAACTGGCTCGGCTGCGCGACCTGCACCACCCCGCCCGTGAACTCCTACGAGAAGGCCGCATACGCGCCCTCGCAGGCGACCGTCAGTGGCGGCAACCTGCACCTGACGGCCACGGCGAAGGCCGCGACGGCGAACGGCAAGTCCTTCCCGTACACCTCGGGCATGGTGCAGAGCAACGGCAAGGCGCAGTTCACCTACGGCGCCTTCGAGGCCCGGATCTACCTGCCCGGCAGCGGCGGCAAGATCTCCAACTGGCCGGCCTTCTGGACGGACGGCCAGAGCTGGCCGACCGACGGTGAGATGGACGTGATGGAGGGCCTGGGCGGCCAGGCCTGCTACCACTACCACTCGCCCTCCGGCGGCCCCGGCAGCTGCGCACCCGGCGACTACACCGGCTGGCACACCTACGGCGCCGAGTGGGCGCCCGGTTCGGTGACCTACTACTACGACGGCAAGAAGGTCGGTCAGATCACCACGGGCATCACCAGCAGCCCGCACTACCTGATCCTCAACAACGGCGTCTACACGACCGACACCGTGACCGCCGACACCGACATGCAGGTGGACTACGTCAAGGTCTGGCAGCACTGACCCACCGCCCCATCCCCGCCAGGGCCCGCACGGGCGCCCCGGTCCCGCCCCCGCGGCGGCCCGGAGGCCGCCCGGGCGGGCCCTGCGGCGTCACGGGGGCCGCGGGAGAATGCCGGGAGGGGGCCGCCCGGCCAGGGAGTACGCCATGGCGCAGCACCACGAGAGCTGCCCGCACTGCGGGCACCCCACCGACTGGCGGGCCGGGCTCACCGAGGAGGAGCTGCGGGGCATCGACCGGCGCCGGCGCCGGGGCCTTGGCGTGCTGGTGGTGTGCTGTGCGGCGCTGCTGCCGTGGATCGGCTTCCTGGCGGCGACGCTGCCGGTGCACTTCGAGGCCCGGCAGTGGCGGCTGGCCTGGGTCGGCTTCGACCTCGGGCTGCTGGTGGCGCTGGCGGCGACCGCCTGGTTCGGCTGGCGGCGGCGCCGGCTGCTGGTGCCGTGGGCGCTGGCGGCGGCCGTTCTGCTGATCTGCGACGCCTGGTTCGACGTGATGCTCTCCTGGGGGACGGACGACGTCTGGGCGAGCGTCGGCGCGGCCCTGCTGGTGGAGCTGCCGCTGGCGGCGCTGCTGCTGCTACGGGTGCGAAGGATCCTGCAGGTCATGCTGCGGCACTACTGGTACCTCGCCGACCTGCCCGGTGAGCCGCCGCCGCTGTACCGGGCGCCGCTGCTCAGCGAGGGCACACCGGAGCGACCGCGGCAGCGGCCGGCCTGACGACACCGTTGCGGCAGCGGCCGGCCCGAGGAACGTCGTCCGGGCGGGGACCGGGCCGGTCGACGGGCCGCGCTGTGGGCCGGTCGGAGCAACCGGGGGTCCGGCCCGGGGCGCGACCGGGCCGCTCGGGTGCGCGGCGGGTGACACTGGGGGTATGGCAGCGTCACCGGAGCAGAGCGGCGGGGACATCTTCACCCCGCCCGTCGTGGTGCGCCCGCCCACCCGGGGCGTCCGCCCGTACCGCCGGGTCGAGATCTACGGCCGGCTGGTGGGCCGGGCGTACGGCGAGGAGGACGTGGCGGAGTTCATCCGCCACGCGGGGGTGTCCGAGCCGGACCTGGACGACCCGGACCTGGTGGGCTGGCGCGGCGGCGACCGCACCGTCTGGACGGCGGACTGACGCGGGCCGCGCGCGGCGGGCAGCCCGCCCGCGGGCGGGTGTCCACCCGGGCGGAGGCGGCCATCCAGGGCAATCGGGCCACTCCATCCGCCGAGGGGCGGGCCGCTGGAGTGGCCGGGCGGGCGGCGCGGGGCGGTAGTGGTAGCTGACCGCTCACGTCGGGTGAAGGAGTCCGCGATGCCCAAGGTCCGTCCGGCTGCCGTTCTCGTTGCCGCCCTGCTGGCCGCCGTCTGCCTCGGCTGCGCCCCGGGCGACCCGAACCCGGCGCCGCTGCCGGGCCGGCCGGCGCAGCAGGAGCCGTCGACGGAGTCCCCCGCCCCGAGCGCCGAGCCCGAGCCGTCCGCGACCCCGGCCCCGGGCACCCAGGTGTCGCTGGCCGACGGTGCGGGGTTCGGGCCGATCCTGGTGGACGCCCATGGCCGCACCCTCTACCTGTTCGCGGGCGACACCTCCACGCAGTCGACCTGCTACGGCGAGTGCGCGAGGCAGTGGCCGCCGCTGACCACCACCGGCTTCCCGGTCGCGGGCACCGGCGTGGACGACGGGCTGCTGGGGGTCGGGAAGCGGACCGACGGGGTCGGCCAGGTCCTCTACAAGGGGCACCCGCTGTACTACTTCGCGGAGGACGCGGCGCCCGGCGACGCGGGCGGCCAGCAGCTGGACCAGTGGTACGTGGTGGACGCGCTCGGCGACAGGGTGACGGCCGGCTGAACCCTGCGCGGGGCCCGGATCGGCAGCGCCCGAACGGCACTGAATGGTGGTCTGCACCATTTTCGAGGCCTGCATAGTCTTGCACAACGGACCCCAGGAATCTCCACCGGTCCGCCTCATCATTATGCACTGCGGCGGGTGGCGATACCCCGCCGGGCAATTCCTCAAGAGAAGCTCAAATTTACAAACCTTTGCCCTACCTGCACATACGCCAACTCCCGGGAGCTCCAAGGGTTTTGACGAATACTCATGATCATTCTCGTTCGAGCCAGATAACTATTCGGAATCATGGGGTTCTGTTCGACAAATCACTCCGCCTAGCCTTGGGCAACTCTCAACCCCTGCCATTTCATGGAGAGGTCAATCCCACCCATGGCTTCTGTCGACCAGCTCGCCCCGTCCTCCGCCCCGCCGACCGGCTCAGGCAGCCGATCACTGCGGCGCGAGGTCGGGCTGATCGGCCTCCTCTGGGCCTCCGTCGGCTCGATCATCGGCTCCGGCTGGCTGTACGGCGCCAAGAACGCCGTCATGGTCGCCGGCCCGGCGGCCCTCGTCTCCTGGGGCATCGGCGCGGTCGCGATCGTCCTGCTCGCGTTCGTCCACGCCGAGCTCGGCGGCCTCTTCCCGGTCGCCGGCGGCACCGCCCGCTACCCGCACTACGCCTTCGGCGGACTCGCCGGCATGTCGTTCGGCTGGTTCTCCTGGCTGCAGGCGGCGACGGTCGCCCCCATCGAGGTCGAAGCCATGATCGGCTACGCCGGTCACTGGGAGTTCGCCAAGGGCTTCCTGAACGACAACGGCACCCTGACCCCGAGCGGCTTCGTCGTCGCCGTCCTGCTCATGGGCGTCTTCGTCGCGGTCAACTTCCTCGGCGTCCGCGTGCTGGCGCACACCAACTCGGTGGCGACCTGGCTGAAGATCGCCGTCCCGCTGGCCACCATCCTCGTGCTCGCGGTGACCAACTTCCACGGCGGCAACTTCACCTCGCACGGCTTCGCGCCGTTCGGCATCAAGGGCGTGCTCGCCGCGATCAGCACCAGCGGCATCATCTTCGCGCTGCTCGGCTTCGAGCAGGCCATCCAGTTGGCCGGCGAGAGCAAGAACCCCAAGCGCGACATCCCGCGCGCGGTGCTCGGCTCGGTCGCCATCGGCACCCTGATCTACGTCCTGCTGCAGGTCGTCTTCATCGCCGCGCTGCCCGGCACCGCCTTCGCCAAGGGCTGGGAGAACCTGGACTTCCCCGGCATCTCCGGCCCGTTCGCCGGCCTCGCCACGCTGGTCGGCCTCGGCTGGCTGGCCTGGGTGCTGTACTTCGACGCCATCGTCTCCCCCGGCGGCACCGGCCTGATCTACACCACCTCCACCTCGCGCATCTCCTACGGCCTCAGCAAGAACGGCTACGCCCCGCAGCTGTTCGAGCGGGTCGACAAGCGCGGCGTGCCGTGGTTCGGCCTGATCATCTCCTTCGTCACCGGTGTCATCTGCTTCCTGCCCTTCCCGAGCTGGCAGGAGCTGGTCGGCTTCATCACCTCCGCCTCGGTGCTGATGTACGCCGGCGCCCCGCTCGCCTTCGGCGCCCTGCGCCGCCGCCTGCCGGACCGCGAGCGCTCCTACCGCCTGCCGTTCGGCGAGGTCATCGCCCCGCTGTCCTTCATCGTGGCGAGCCTGATCATCTACTGGACCGGCTGGCACACCCTGGCCCGCCTCGGCATCGCCATCGTCATCGGCTACGTGCTGCTCGGCAGCTACGCCGCGTACGCCGTCCGCAAGGGCCTGCCGAACGCGCCGCGCCTCGACTGGCGTCCGGCGCAGTGGCTGCCGGCGTACCTGCTCGGCCTCGGCCTGATCTCCTGGCTGGGCGGCTTCGGCGACGGCACCGGCACCATCCCGATGTGGTGGGACATGCTGCTCGTCGCGGCGTTCTCGCTCGGCATCTACCACTGGGCGATCCGCGTGGCGCTGCCCGCCGACGCGATCGACCAGAACATCGAGGACGTCGAGGTCGTCGACGAGGGCGGCCACTGATCCAACCCTCCGGGCAGCACCGGTCGGGTCACCGAACGGACCTGCTGCCCGCACCACCCGAGGAGCCCGGCCGCCCCACAGCGGCCGGGCTCCGCCGGTCTCCGGGCCGCCCGTCCGCCCTGCGAGGCCCCGCCCTCCCCACGAGCCGTCCCGGCAGCGCTGCCGCGGACGGCTCGCGGCGTTCCCGGGGCGCAGCCGGAACGCGGTCGCGGCACGCCCGCGGGGCCGCGCGGGCCGTTGACAAGGGGAGGGCGTCGCGGCGAAGCTAAGCAAGCGCTTAGTCAGCACTCTCCGACAGTGCTTCCCGTCAGTGCTTCCGTCAGTGTTTGATCCGATCAGTCCTTCCCGAGGCGAGGGCCCATGACCGACACCCCCGAGACCCCACCCGGTCTCGACCTGGACCGGCTGCGCGAGCGGCTCGACGCAGAGCTGCCGGGCACCGTCACCGGCCCGCTGCGGGCGAAGCTGTTCGAGGGCGGCAAGTCCAACCTGACCTACCTGCTGGAGGACGGCACCGGGCGGTGGGTGCTGCGCCGGCCGCCGCTCGGCCACGTCCTCGCCACCGCGCACGACATGACCCGCGAGCACACCGTGCTGGCCGCGCTGCACCCCACCCGCGTCCCGGTGCCGCGCCCGCTGCTGCTGGTCGAGGACACCGAGGTGATCGGCGCGCCCTTCTACCTCATGGAGTACGTCGAGGGCACCCCGCACCGGGACGCCGGGGCGCTCGGCGCGCTCGGCCCGGAGCGGGTGCACGCGCTCGGCCTGCACCTGGTCGACACCCTGGTCGACCTGCACGCCGTCGAGCCCGCGGCGGTCGGCCTCGACGCCTTCGGCCGGCCCGAGGGCTTCCTGGAGCGCCAGCTGCGCCGCTGGGGCAAGCAGCTGGACGCCTCCCGCAGCCGCGAGGTGGCCGGCATCGACGAGCTGCACGAGCAGCTCGCCCGTACCCTGCCGGCCTCCCCCGCGCCCGCGCTGGTGCACGGCGACTACCGGCTGGACAACGTCCTGGTCGGCCCGGACGACCGGATCCGTGCCGTCCTCGACTGGGAGATGTCCACCCTCGGCGACCCGCTCACCGACCTCGGCCTGCTGGTGATGTACACCGAGCTGGCCCGCCGCTTCAACGGCGTGCTGCCCGGCGCCGCCCTCGCCGAGGGCTTCCCGCAGACCGCCGAACTGGTCGCCCGGTACGCCGACGGCTCCGGCCGGGACGTCTCGGCGCTCGGCTGGTACACCGGCTTCGCCTCGTTCAAGCTCGCGGTCGTGCTGGAGGGCATCCACTACCGCTTCACCCAGGGCGGAACGGTCGGCGCCGGCTTCGACCGGGTCGGCGAACTCGTCCCGCTGTTCGTGCAGTTCGGCCTCACCGCACTCAAGGAGCGCTGACCCGTGGACTTCTCCTTCGACGCCCGCACCGAGGAGCTACGTTCCCGGCTGCTCGACTTCATGGACGAGCACGTGTACCCGGCCGAGCCGGTGCTCGCCGCACAGCTCGCCGACCCGGCCCGCGAGCCGTGGACGATCCCGCCCGTCGTCGCCGAACTCCAGGCCGGCGCACGGGAACGCGGCCTGTGGAACCTCTTCCTCCCCGGGGAGGCCGGCGCCGGCCTCACCAACCTCCAGTACGCGCCGCTCGCCGAGATCACCGGCCGCTCGGTGCTGCTGGCGCCCGCCGCGCTCAACTGCGCCGCCCCGGACACCGGCAACATGGAGGTGCTCGACCAGTTCGGCAGCGAGGAGCAGCGCAAGCAGTGGCTGGAGCCGCTGCTCGCCGGCGAGATCCGCTCCGCCTTCGCGATGACCGAGCCGGACGTCGCGTCCTCGGACGCCTCCAACATCACCACCCGGATCGAGCGGGACGGCGACGAGTACGTCGTCAACGGCCGCAAGTGGTACATCACCGGCGCGATGAACCCCAACTGCCGGATCTTCATCGTCATGGGCAAGACCGACCCCACCGCCGCCAAGCACCGGCAGCAGTCGATGATCCTGGTGCCCCGCGACACCCCGGGCGTCACGGTGAAGCGCGGCATGACCGTCTTCGGCTACGAGGACCAGGACCACGGCGGGCACGCCGAGGTGCTCTTCGAGGACGTCCGGGTGCCGGCCGCCAACCTCATCGGCGAGGAGGGCTCCGGCTTCGCCGTCGCCCAGGCCCGGCTGGGACCGGGCCGGATCCACCACTGCATGCGGGCCCTGGGCATCGCCGAGCGGGCGCTGGAGCTGATGTGCCGCCGGGCCGTCGACCGGGTCGCCTTCGGCCGGCCGCTGGCCGACCAGGGCGTGGTGCAGGACTGGATCGCCGAGTCCCGGGTGCGGATCGAACAGGCCCGGCTGCTGGTGCTGAAGACCGCCTGGCTGATGGACACCGTCGGCAACCGCGGCGCCCACACCGAGATCCAGGCCATCAAGATCATCGTCCCGCAGACCGTCGAGTGGATCCTCGACAAGGCCGTGCAGACCCACGGCGCCGCCGGCGTCAGCCAGGACACCCCGCTCGCCCAGCTCTGGGCCGGCAACCGCACCCTGCGGCTCGCCGACGGCCCCGACGAGGTGCACCGCCGCTCGCTCGCCCGCCGCGAACTCGGCCGCTACCAGAAGAAGGAGGGCTGACATGGCCGTCCGTGAAGAGGACCTCCGGCAGCGGGTGGCGGACCTGCTCGCCGCACACGACCCGGCGACCACCGACCGGCTCGACTTCCTGCGGGCCCGGTTCGACGCCGGACTCGCCTGGGTGCACTTCCCCGAGGGGCTCGGCGGCCTCGGCGCACCGCGACCCCTGCAGGCCGTCGTGGACGCCGAGTTGGCCGCCGCCGGAGCACCCGGCAACGACCCGCGGAAGATCGGCATCGGCCTCGGCATGGCCGCCCCCACCATCCTCGCGTACGGCACCGAGGAGCAGAAGCGGCGCTTCCTGCGGCCGCTGTGGACGGGCGAGGAGGTCTGGTGCCAGCTCTTCTCCGAGCCCGGCGCGGGCTCCGACCTCGCCGCGCTCGGCACCCGGGCCGTCCTCGACGGCGGCACCTGGACGGTCGACGGCCAGAAGGTCTGGACGTCCAGCGCGCACACCGCCCGCTGGGCCATCCTGATCGCCCGCACCGACCCGGACGTGCCCAAGCACCGGGGCATCACCTACTTCGTCTGCGACATGACCGACCCCGGTGTCGAGGTCCGCCCGCTGCGGCAGATCACCGGCGAGGCCGAGTTCAACGAGGTCTTCCTCACCGGTGTCCGCATCCCCGACGCGCACCGGCTCGGCGCCGTCGGCGAGGGCTGGCAGGTCGCCCAGACCACCCTCAACAACGAGCGGGTCGCCATCGGCGGGCAGGCCGCCCCGCGCGAGGCCGGCATGGTCGGCGTCGTCGCCGAGACCTGGCGCGCCCGGCCCGAACTGCGCACCCACGACCTCCACCAGCGGCTCCTCAAGGGCTGGGTGGACGCCGAGGTCGCCCGGCTCACCGGCGAACGGCTGCGCCAGCAGCTCGCGCTGGGCCAGCCCGGCCCCGAGGGCGCCGCCATGAAGCTCGCCTTCGCCCGGCTCGCCCAGGAGTTGAGCGGGCTGGAGGTCGAACTCCTCGCCGAGGACGGCCTCGCCTACGACGACTGGACGATGGTCCGGCCCGACCACGTCGACTTCACCGGCCGCGAGGCCGGCTACCGCTACCTCCGCGCCAAGGGCAACTCCATCGAGGGCGGCACCTCGGAGATCCTGCGCAACATCGTCGCCGAGCGCGTCCTCGGCCTGCCCGGCGAGCCGCGCGCCGACAAGAACGTGCCCTGGAAGGAGCTGCCGCGATGACCGACGCCACCGGCCCGGCCGACCTGCTGTACTCCGAGGTCGAGGAGGAACTGCGCAGCAGCGTACGGGCGTTGCTCGCCGACCACTGCCCGCCCGAGGCGATCCTCGCGCGCTGCGAGGGCCCCGCGCCGTACGACCCCGCGCTCTGGCGCAAGCTCGCCGCCGACCTCGGCGCGGCCGGCCTCCAGGTGCCGGAGGCGCTCGGCGGGGCCGGTGCCTCGCTGCGCGAGACCGCCGTCGTCCTGGAGGAGTTGGGGCGCAGCGCGGCACCCGTGCCGTTCCTCGGCAGTGCGGTGCTGGCGACGACCGCGCTGCTCGCCTGCGGCGCCGAGGAGCTGCTCTCCGCGCTGGCCGGCGGGGAGCGGACGGCGGCGCTCGCCGTACCGCTGTCCACCGCGCCCGGCACCGGGTTCCCGGCGACCGTCCGGGTCGACGGGGCCGGCACGCTGAACGGGCGGATCACCTCGGTCGCGGACGCGCTGGTGGCGGATGTGCTGCTGGTGCCCGCGGCCGGGCCGGACGGCGCCGCGCTCTACGCGGTCGAGGCCGCCGCGGCCGGACTGGCCGTGGCACGGCGCACCTCGCTCGACCTCACCCGCCCGCTGGCCGACCTGGCACTGACCGGCGTGCCGGCACGGGCCGTCGCGGTCGGCGCGGACGCGGAGGAGGCGGTGCGGCAGGCGCTGCTCACCGGCGCCGGACTGCTCGCCTCCGAGCAACTGGGCATCGCCGAGTGGTGCCTGTCGACGACCGTGGCGTACCTGAAGGACCGCACCCAGTTCGCCCGGCCGGTCGGCTCGTTCCAGGCGCTCAAGCACCGGCTGGCCGACCTGTGGCTGGAGATCGTCGGGGCGCGGGCCGCTGCCCGGTACGCGGCGGACGTGCTGGCGCGGGGCGACGCCGACGCGGAGGTCGCGGTGGCGGTGGCGCAGGCGCACTGCGGGGCGGTGGCCGTGCGGGCGGCAGAGGAGTGCGTGCAGCTGCACGGCGGCATCGGGATGACCTGGGAACACCCGGCGCACCTCTACCTCAAGCGCGCCAAGGCCGACCAGATCGCCCTCGGCACCCCCGGCACCCACCGGGCCGCGCTGGCCCGCCTGGTCGACCTGCCGGCGCCGGTCGCCGGCTGAGACGGACGGGCGGGGGCGGGGGGGGGGCGGGGGGGGGGGGGGGGGGGGGCGCCCCCCCCCCCCCGCCCCCCGCGCCGCGGAGGGAGACGACGGCGGTCTCCCCCGCGGCGCCCGGCCCGTTCACGGCACGACGGGGTGCTCGGCGCGCAGCCGCTCCGCCCTCGCCGCGCGCTGCGCGAGGACGCGCTCACGCCGCTCCGCCGTCTGCCGCAGGGCCTCGCGGCGGTCCCGCCCGGAGAGGCGGTCGAGGTAGAGGCGGCCGTGCAGGTGGTCCGTCTCGTGCTGCAGGCAGCGGGCGAAGTAGCCGGTGCCCTCGACCGTGATCGGACGGCCGTCGCGGTCCTGTCCGCGGACGACGGTGCGGGCGGAGCGCGGCACCTCCATGGCCGCGCCGGGGACGGAGAGGCAGCCCTCGTCGTCGTCGAGGAGGCGGCGCCCGCGCACGTCCTCCGGGTCGAGCACGGGGTTGAGGACGTGGCCGACGTGGCGGACGCCGGCGTCGTCGAGGCAGTCGTAGACGAAGAGTTGCAGGTCGACACCGACCTGATTGGCCGCCAGGCCGGCGCCTTCGGCGGTGTACATGGTGGCGAACATGTCGTCGATCAGCCGGGCGAGCTCCGGGCTGCCGAACTCCGCGCCGGCCGGGCGGCAGGGCCGGTGCAGGACCTCCTCACCCGCCTCCGTGATCCGCAGCACCGAGCCGCGGGTCGCCTCCGGCGGTGGCACCGGGCAGTGGTCGACCGGTTCGCCCTGGACCAGGACCCGCGGCCCGTCGGCCGCCCGGGCCCGATGGTGGCGCTGCTCCGGCATCGGTGTTCCCCCTCGCATGTCGGGCACGGGCCCTCGGCTGCACGGGCCCTCGGCTGCCTGCCGGCGCTTGCCGGGCGCTTTGCAAAGTAGCAGACTTTGCAAAGTGACTGAGGAAGCGTCAATTCGGCGAGCGGCACGGCCCGGCGGAGAACTGTCCGACCACGAGGTGCGGACGGCGCTGCTGCGCCTGCTGGCGGAGGAGGGCACGGTCACGGCCACCAGTGCGGCGGGTCGCCTCGGGTACAGCTCGGGGTTGTGCTCGTTCCACCTCAGGCAGCTGGCCCGGCACGGCCGGATCGAGGAGGTGCCGCAGACCGGCGGACGCGCCAGGCCCTGGCGCCTGCGGCAGGCGGGCGGCACGGCGGAAGAGCCGGGCGGGAGCCAGGAGTTCGGCGAGCTGGCGCGGGGCCTGGAGGACGAGAGCTACCGGCAGTGGCTGGCCCATCGCGGGCGGGCGCCCCAGGAGTGGCGGCACGACGAGGCGTTCAGCGCCGTCGTCCACCTGACGCCGGAGGAGATGTCACAGGTCGCCGAAGAGGTGCGGCAGTTGCTCGCCCGGTACGGCGACCGTGAGGACCTGCCGGCCCGGCGGCCGGCGGCGGCGCGGCCGGTCGCGGTGGTCGCCCGGCTGTTCCCGCTGCTCGACGGCTGAACTGCACGGGCAGGACGGAACAGGGGCGCACGGGGTTTCTCCCCACGCGCCCCTGTGGTGGCTGCCCGATGCTTTACGGATGCACCGTGAGGCGGCCGATGGAGGTGCCGTCGGCGACGCGTTGGACGGCTTCGGCGGCGCGGTCGAAGGAGAAGCGTTCGCCGATCAGGGGCTTGACGACGCCCTTGGCGGCGAGGTCGGTGAGTTCGGTGTGGCAGTCGCGGACGGCCTGCGGGTCGTGGGCGTTGTAGAGCCCCCAGTGCAGGCCGAGGATCGCGTAGTTCTTGACCAGGGCGTGGTTGAGTCCGGGGGCCGGGATGGTGCCGCCGGCGAAGCCGACGACGAGGATCCGGCCCTCGAAGGCGATGCACTTGGTGGAGCCGGTGTAGGCCTCGCCGCCGACCGGGTCGAAGACGACGTCGGCGCCGCGGCCGCCGGTGGCCTCCTTGACGGCGGCGATGAAGTCCTCGTGGTGGCGGTCGATCACCAGGTCGGCGCCGAGCGCCTCGGCGGCGGCGGCCTTCTCCGGCCCGCCGACCACGCCGATGACCCGGGCGCCGGCGGCCTTGCCGAGCTGGACGGCGGCGCTGCCGACACCGCCCGCTGCGGCGTGCACGAGGAGGGTCTCGCCGGCCTGGATCCGGGCCCGGCGGTGCAGGCCGAACCAGGCGGTCTGGTAGCCGATGTGGAGGGCGGCGGCCTCGGCGTCGTCGAGGGCGGCCGGGGCGGGGAAGGCGGTGGCCGGGTCCATCAGGGCGTACTCGGCGAATGCGCCGGCGGGCAGCAGCGGGGTGCCGACGACGCGTTCGCCCGCGCGGTCGCCGGAGGCGATCTCGCCGCAGAGTTCGACGCCGGGAGTGAAGGGCAGCGGCGGGCGGACCTGGTAGTGGCCGCGGCACATCAGGGCGTCGGGGAAGTTGACGGCGGCGGCGCGGACCTTGACCAGCAGCTTGCCCTCGCCGGCTCCGGGGCGTTCGGTCTCGGTCTGCCGCATCACTGCGGCGGGTTCGCCGAGTTCGGTGACCTGCCAGGCCTTCATGCCGGTCATGCGGGGCTGCCCTCCTTGGTCTCGATGGCCTGCTGGAGGTGGTTCATGCCACCGATCCAGCGGTCGGGGGTGGTGGCGCGGGCGGCGTAGTAGTCGGCGACCTCGGGGTGCGGCAGGATCAGGAACCGCTCCTCGGTGATCGCGGCGAGGGTGGCGGCGGCGACCTCGTCGGGCTCGATGGCGTTCGGGGTGAGCAGGACCTGGCCGGCGGCGCCGGTGCCCTCCAGCATCGCGGTGCGGACGCCCTGCGGGCAGAGCGCGTGGACCTTGAGGCCGCGGTGCCGGTAGGTGGCGGCGAGCCATTCGGCGAAGGCGAGGGCGCCGTGCTTGGAGACGGCGTACGGGGCGGAGCCGAGCATGGTGAGCAGACCGGCCGCGGAGACGGTGGCGAGGAAGCGGCCCTCGCCGCGCTCCAGCCAGTCGGGGAGGAGTTGTTCGGCGGCGCGGACGTGGGACATGACGTTGACGTCCCAGGCGCGGGCCCAGACCTCCGGTCCGGCGTCGGCGCCGCCGACGGGGGCGATGCCGGCGTTGGCGCAGTAGACGTCGATCCGGCCGAGGGCGTCGCGGGCGGCGGAGATCAGGGCGGCGACGCCTTCGGGCGAGGCGGCGTCGCCGGGGGCGGGGATGCCGCCGATCCGGGCGGCGACGGCCTCGGCGGCCTCGGTGTCGAGGTCGTTGACGACGACGCGGGCGCCGGCGGCGGCGAAGGCGGCCGCGAGTGCCTCGCCGATGCCGCGGCCGGCGCCGGTGACGACGACGCCCTGCCCGGCGAGGCCGGTCACAGCCCGCCGCCCAGGGTGACGCCGCCGTCGACGACGAGGGTCTGGCCGGTGATCCAGGCGGCGTCCTGGGAGAGCAGGAAGGCGACGGCGCCGGCGATGTCCTCGGGCAGGCCGAGGCGGCCGAGCGGGTAGGCGCGGATCACCTTCTCCTCGCGGCCCTCGAACAGCGCCTCGGCGAACTTGGTCTTCACCACGGCGGGTGCGACCGCGTTGACCCGGATGTCGGGGCCGAGGTCGGCGGCGAGTTCCATGGTGAGGCGGATCAGGGCGGCCTTGCTGACGCCGTACATGCCGATGTTGGCGGAGGCGCGGATGCCGGCGATGGAGGCCACGTTGACGACCGCGCCGCCGTGCTCGCCCATCCAGGCGGCGTGGGCGCGGCGGGTCCAGGCCAGCGGGGCGAGGACGTTGACGGCGAGGATCTTGGCGGCGACCGCGGGGTCGGTGTCGAGCACCGGGCCGTAGGAGGGGTTGATGCCGGTGTTGTTGACCAGCATGTCGAGCCGGCCGAAGGTCTCCAGGGTGCGGGCGACGGCCTCCTCCTGGTGGGCCGCGTCGTCCGACTTGCCGGCCACGGCGAGGGCGTGGTCGGGGCCGCCGAGGTCGCGGACGGCCTCGGCGAGCGGCTCGGGGTTGCGGGCGGTGATGCAGACCTTGGCCCCGCGCTGGACCAGTTCGCGGGCGATGCCGAGGCCGATGCCCCGGCTGGCGCCGGTGACCAGGGCCACCTGGCCCTTGAAGGAGGGTGTCATCGCCGAACCTTTCGCCGTACGTCTCGACAGGGTGCTGACTAAGCGCTTGCTTAGCATGTTGGCGACGGGCCACACTGTCAACAGCCGGGCGCCTCCGGCCTTGATCCGTCTGCGAGGATTGACGCCATGACCGACCAAGCGACCGCCGACCTGTGGCCCGGGGAGCGCACCGAGGCCGCCCGGCGCCTGCTGCTCGCGGCCGTCGAGTCCTTCGCCCGCCGCGGCTACCACGCCACGACGACCCGGGACATCGCCACCGGCGCCGGGATGAGCCCCGCTGCGCTCTACATCCACTATCCGTCCAAGGCGGCGCTGCTCTCCGAGATCAGCCGTACCGGCCACCGGGCCACCCTCGACCTGGTGGAGGGGGCCGAGGCGGCGAGCGGCGAGCCGGTGGAGCAGATGCGGCGGCTCGTGGAGGAGTTCACCGCCTGGCACGCCCGCGGCCACACGGTGGGCCGGATCGTCAACAACGAGCTGCACGCGCTGCCCGAGGACGCCTTCGCCGAGGTCGCCGAGCTGCGGATCCGGATCGAGGACACCGTCCGCCGGATCATCGAGAAGGGCGTCGCCCGGGGCGAGTTCGAGGTGCCGGACTCCCGGACGGCGGCCCGGGCCGTGACCTCGCTCGGCATCGACGTCGCCCGCTGGTACACCGACCGCTCCACCGAGAGCCCCGAGGAGCTCGGCCGCCGCTACGGCGTCCTGGTGCTGCGGATGCTCGGATCGGCGGCCGCCTGACCGCGGCGACGGACCGCCGGCCGGCCCCGACCCGCGGGACACGTGCGCACATGCCACTGGCGCCCATCGGAAATTAGGCTAGGCTTACCTAATCTGACGAGGAGGGGCGATGTCCGACGCCGCGCCGAGTGCCGCCGAACGAATCCGTACGCTGCTGGAGTTCGCCTCCTCGGTGGTGCTGGACGTACCCGGGATCGACCTGGTCGAACGGCCCGGGCCGCCGCCGCTGGTGGACTGCGCCGTCCTGCCGGACGGCGCGGTGGCGGTGCTGGTCGAGGACGGCTCGCCGGTGCACCGGATCGCGGTGCTGGCCCGCCGCGACGGCCCGGTCACCGCGGAGCTCGACGCCGTCGACGTGGCCCCCGTCGCGCTGCCGCACCGCATCCGCGGCCGGGCCGCGGTGCAGGGCCGGCTGACCGTGATGTCCCGGGCCACCCCCGCCCGGGTCGCCGCGCTCTTCCCGCGCCGCCGCGCGACCGGCCACGTGCTGCTCTGCCTGGAGCCGGAGCACCTCGCGGTGGAGGACCTGTGGGGCTCGGTCTGCTGCGTCGAGCCGGCCGCGTTCGCCGCCGCCTCCGCCGACCCGCTCGCCGCCGAGGAGGCCCAGCTGCTGCAGCACCTCGACTCCTCGCACGCCGACCAGGTGCGGGCCCTCGGACTGCGGGCCGCCGGCCAGCGCTCCGCGCCGAGCGCCGACGGCGTCCGCGCCGTCCGGCCGGTCGCCCTCGACCGCTTCGGCCTGCGGCTGCGGCTGGTCGGCGAGGACGGCCGGGTGCTGGACGCCCGCTTCGAGTTCGGCCGCCCCGTCCGCTCCGCCGAGGACCTCCCGGAGGCGATGCGCCGGCTGTTCGCCCACGCCACCGCGGACCGCTGACCACCGGCAGGTGGTCAGCGGCCGGCCGCGCCCGGGGGAGGTCCCTCACACGGGACGCCCGGACGGTCAGGGCCAGTTGTTGCGCGCCCAGTGCAGCAGGTTCGTCAGGGCGTTGCCGCCCGCGGCGACGTTCTGCCGCGGTTCACCGAAGTTGTCCTCGCCTCCGGAGTGGGTGCCGACCACGTACGGCGCCCCGTCGAACCACGCGAAGACCGGAGCACCGCTCTGGCCGCCCTCGGTGTCGGCCTGGTACTCCAGCTCCACGCCGGCACCGTCGTTGTCGTCGTCGGTGATCGGGTAGTTCAGGTGCAGCCAGGGCCGGTTGGGCCGTGACGCCGCGAACGTCCTCGACGTCGCATGAAGCGTCAACAACCCTGTGGCGGACAACTCTTGTGCCACCCCCGAGAGTGCCGCCGAGGCCCGCACCCCGCATGTCGTCGCCACCGGTGGAGTGAGTCGGGCGGCCTGGGCCGGAGCCCCGGCGCCGACGCCACCGGCGAAGCGGCGGTCGGGAGTTCGCGACCGGGGTCCGCCCGCGCCGGCGGGCACGGAGCTCCGGGGCGGCGCCCTCGGCCCGCGCCCCGCTGCGGGCGGTCCACACCGGAGCCCGGCGGACACCGCCGCCCTTCCGAACATCCGCTGGATCCTCCCTCATGGACGTGTCGATGGCCTGTTCGATGCCGTTGCAGCCGGATTCCCGGTCCCGTGCACGGCAGTTCCGCCCGGCTCCGCGTTCCGGGGCCCGGCCGTTGACCCGGACGAGTCGGACCGGCCGGGCGACACGGAGGCGCCGGGCTCCCCCGCGCACGGACCCGGCGGGCGACGGGGATACCGCTCTCCGCCGTCGACGCGGTTCCCCGCGACGGGCAACCGGCACGGGTGGTCGTGTTGCAGGCGTCCTGCACGCGTGGATCACTTGCGTCGTGGCCCTGGTCACGAGCCGGCCGGTCCTGTCCGCGGCTTCGGCGGCGACCCTGCGCCCGTGGCCGGCGCCCCTTCCCCGAGTTCGGCGCACACGGTGGACGGCCCTCCGTCGACCGCCGCGCACCCGGCCCGGCGAGCGTCCGGGCCCGGTCCCCGAACCACCGTCGGCACGCCGCGCCGCGGCGTGAACGGCGCCACGCCCGAAGAACGATCCAGAACATCCCCGTGTGGAGGATTCCTCATGACTGACCCAGCCACGGTTCGAGACTCCGCGGTCGCCGTCTGGTCCGATTTCTGTGCCATCGCCCCCAGCCCGGAGCTGCGCGGCAGGATGCTGCAGGAACTGGACCGGGTGCGGGCCGCATCGGACCTGACCCGGGCGTTCCGGCCCGGCGGCGCGCCCCGCATGCCCGGCTTCGACGACGGCACCATCATCCCGGCCGGCGAGTTCCCGCCGGGCACTCCGCACGAGGCCATCCGCACCGCGGCCGCCACCCGCCCCCCGCTGACCGGCACGGTCCGGGTCGCCGTCATCCTGGCGGACTTCCCGGACAAGCCGATGACGGCCGACAACGAGCACTTCGAGAAGCTGTTCTTCTCCCTCGGCGAGCTCCCGCACGGAAGCGTGCGCGACTACTACCGCGAAGTGACGCACGGTCTGGTGGACATCGTCGGCGAGGTCATCGGCCCGGTCCGGCTGCCGCAGGAGCTCTCCTGGTACGCCAACGACAACTTCGGCATCGGTCGTCCGACGGGCGAGCCGCGCGCGCAGCTCATGGCCCGGGACGCCGCCGTCAGCGCCGATCCGCTCATCAACTACGCGCCGTACGACAACGACGGCAACGGCTTCGTCGACGCGTTCATCGTCCTGCACGCCGGCCCGGGAGGCGAGGTCACCGGCAACCCGGGAGACATCTGGTCGCACAAGTGGGTCCTGCCGAACGCGTACAACGCCGACGGCGCCCGGATCTACGGCTACCTCACGATCCCCGAGGACGCCAGGATCGGTGTCTGCGCCCACGAGTTGGGGCACCTGCTGTTCGGCTTCCCCGACCTGTACGACGTCGACGGATCGTCGGAGGGCGTCGGCAACTGGTGCCTGATGGGCGCCGGTTCATGGGGTGGCGACGGTGACGTCCCGACGCATCCCTCGGCGTGGTGCAAGATCCAGCAGGGCTGGGCCAAGGCCGTCAACGTCACGGGCGACGGGACGCTGTCCATCCCCGACGTCAAGAACAGCTTCGAGGTGCACCGGCTGTGGACGGACGGCCGGCCCGGGAAGGAGTACTTCCTGGTGGAGAACCGCCAGCGGACCGGGTACGACGTCTCCCTGCCCGCCCCCGGCCTGCAGATCTGGCACGTCGACGAGGGCCAGCCCGACAACACGAACGAGAACCACTACATGGTGGGCCTGGTCCAGGCGGACAACCGGCGCGACCTCGAATGGGCGACGAACCGCGGCGACGAGGGCGACGTCTACCCCGGGAGCACCGGCAACAGCACCTTCGGCCCGTCCAGCAGGCCCGGTTCCCAGTCGTACGCCGGGGCCCCGACCGGTGTCTCCATCACCGACATCTCGGCGCCCGACGCCACGATGACCGCCACGGTGTCGGTCTCGGCGGCGGGCTCCGTGCGCAGGCCCGTCGCCGGCGTGGCCGGGCCCGAGATGGAGGACACGCCCGGGCTGGTCAGGACGATCCACGACCTCCAGGACCGGCTCGCCACCCTGGAGCAGGCCGTGGCACCCTGGGCCGGCGCCGAGGCGGCCCTCGCGCGGAGCATGCGGCCCGAGTTCAAGGGTGCCGCGGCCGCGCCGCAGCCGCCGCTGGCCGAGGCGGGCAACGGACACGGCACACCCCGGTCCGGGGGCCCGTCCCGCCGGTAGCCTCCGCCCATGGTGCAGACAGCCGACAACCGCACGGACCTGACCGCACGGCTGGTCCGGGCGGCACCCCACCCCCGGCTCGCGGGCTGGGACCGGGCCGAGGTCGATGTCATCGGCGCCGAGCCGGTGGCCGGCTACGCCGACCTGCTGTCGAGGAACGTCGGGCAGCGCCTGCTGCTCGCCGTGCCCGGCGGGCTCCTGGCGGACGCGGTGCCCGGGTCCACCGTCCGGGCGAGGGCCAGGCTGGCCGCCTCGGGAGAGGCGATGGCCGAGAAGCGGCCCGATCCGGGCACCTTCGCCGTCGAGCCGCCGAGGTGAGCCCGACATGCGGACGAGGGGGCCGGCCCCGGCCGGCCCCTCGAAAGGGCTCGAATGCCCTCCCAGGGGGCGCGTGAGGCATCCCGTGCGCCTTTGGAGGCCGTCCCTAACCGTCGCCGAGGGTGTGGCCCGGGCCGATGACCGAGAAGATGCCGCCCTCGGTGTCCTGGAGGCGCGCCGTCCGGCCGTACGGGGTGTCCACCGTGGGCTCGGCGACGCTGCCGCCCAGCTCGACCGCGCGCAGGACGGCCGCGTCGGTGTCCGCCACCGAGAAGAACACCTCCCAGTGCGGCGCCTGGCCGCGGGCCGCCCGCAGCGCGGCCACGTTGCGGCCCTCCGAGCGGAGCACCACCCGCTCGTGCTCGTAGCGGACCTCGAAGTGCTCCCTGTCCCGGGAGTCCCAGCGGAACACCTCGCCGTAGAAGAGCGCCGCGGCGAACGGGTCCGGGGAGCGCAGTTCGATCCAGACCGGGGCGCCCGGCTCCTTCATCCAGGTCTCGACGCCGGGCTCGCCCTCCCAGATGCCGAAGACGGCGCCCAGGGGGTCGGCGGCCAGCGCCACCCGGCCGGCGTCGAAGGCGAGCGGCCCGACCGCGAGGGTGCCGCCGCGCTCGCGGACGCCCTCGGCCGCGCGGTCCGCGCTCTCGATGCCGAAGTACGTCGTCCAGGCCACCGGGGGCTGCCAGTCGCCGGCCATCACGCCGAGCCCGGCCACCTCGACCCCGTCGACGACGGCCCACAGGTACTCGCCCCAGCGGTCCGGTCCGGGTTCGAAGGTCCACCCGAGCAGCGGGCCGTAGAAGGCCTTGGCGACGCCGAGGTCCCGGGCCATCAGGCTGACCCAGCACGGCACCGCCGGTACGCACCGCACCCTGGCCCTCTGCTCACCCATGCGGGCTCTCCTTCCGGTTCGTGGCCCTGCTCAGCCTAGGGGCTGACCGGTCGCTCGCGTCGGATCAGCGCGCGGCGGCCCGCAGGTGCCCGTCGTCCGGTCCGGTCCCGCCCGGGGTGTCGCCGGTACCGCGGCGGCCGCGGCCGGGCATGCTCCCTGGTGGCGGGCCCGGACGGCGGGCGGAGCAGTCGAACGAGGGAGCGATCATGGAGCAGCCGTACGTCGTCGTCGGGGCGAGCCTCGCCGGGGCGAAGGCCGTCGAGGCCCTGCGCGCCGAGGGGTACCGGGGACCGGTCGAGCTGATCGGCGAGGAGCCCGACCTGCCGTACGAGCGGCCGCCGCTCTCCAAGGGCTACCTCCAGGGGAAGACGCCGCGGGCCGAGTTCGAGGTGCACTCCGCCGACTGGTACCGCGGGAACGACGTCGCGCTGCGGCTGGGCACCGCGGTCACCGCGATCGACCCGGACGGGCACACGGTGACCCTGGCGGACGGCGAACGGCTGGGCTTCGCCAAGCTGCTGCTGACCACCGGCGCCTCGCCGCGCCGGCTGCCGGTGCCCGGCGGCGACCGTCCCGACGTGCTGACGCTGCGCCGGGTCGGGGACAGCGAGCGGATCCGGGCCCGGCTGGCGCCGGGGGCGCGGATCGTCGTGGTCGGCGCGGGCTGGATCGGCCTGGAGACCGCGGCGGCGGCCCGGCTGGCGGGCGCCGAGGTGACGGTGCTGGAGGTCGCCGAGCTGCCGCTGCTGCGGGTCCTCGGCCGCGAGGTCGCGCAGGTCTTCGCGGACCTGCACCGGGCGAAGGGCGTCGACCTGCGGTTCGGCGTGCAGGTCGCCGCGGTCGAGGACGGCGGGGTGCGGCTGGGCGACGGCTCGCTGGTGCCCGCCGACACGGTGGTCGTCGGCGTCGGCATCAAGCCCAACGCGCAGCTGGCCGCGGCCGCCGGGCTGGAGGTGGACAACGGGGTCCGCACCGACGAGCACCTGCGCACCTCGCACCCGGACGTCTTCGCGGCCGGCGACGTGGCCAACGCCTTCCACCCGCTGTTCGACCGGCCGATCCGGGTCGAGCACTGGGCGAACGCGCTCAACCAGCCCGCCACCGCGGCGAAGTCGATGCTCGGCCTGGACGCGGTGTACGACCGGGTGCCGTACTTCTTCACCGACCAGTACGACCTGGGCATGGAGTACACCGGCTACGTGGAGCCCGGCGGCTACGACCGGGTGGTGTTCCGCGGGGACGTGCCGGGGCGGGAGTTCATCGCCTTCTGGACGTCCGGCGGCCGGGTGCTCGCCGGCATGAACGTCAACGTCTGGGACGGGACCGACCCGATCCGCGAACTGGTGCGCTCGGGGCGGACGGTGGACGAGGAGCGGCTCGCCGACCCGGCCGTGCCGCTGGCCGACCTCGCCGGCTGACCGGCGGCCCCGGCCCGGTGGGCCGCGACCGGCCCCGATTGTCGGTGGCATGACCTAGGGTCGGCTCGGACACCGTCGCCGGGAGGGACCGCCATGCCGCACCGAGGACTGCTGCCGCCCCCGGGCCCGGCCCGCGGGCTGGCCGGCGCCCAGCTGACCAACGCGCTCGGCGACGGCGCCTTCCTGGTCACCTCGGCGCTGTACTTCACCCGGGTGGTCGGGCTGTCCGCCGGGCAGATCGGCCTCGGCCTCACCCTGGGCTGGGCGGCCGGCGCCCTGGCCGGCGTGCCGCTCGGCCACCTCGCGGACCGGCGCGGCCCGCGCGGGGTGGCCGCGCTGCTGGCGGTGGCCACCTCGGCCGCGGTGGGCGTGTTCCTGCTGGCCAGCTCCTTCCCGGTGTTCCTGGCGGCCGCCGTGCTGTACGGCTGTGCGCAGAGCGGCCTGGGGGCGGCCCGGCAGGCGCTGCTCGCCGGCCTGGTGGAGCCGGCCCGGCGCACCGAGGTCCGGGCCCACCTGCAGTCCACCGTCAACGCGGGCCTGGCAGTCGGGGCGGCGATGGGCGGCGCCGCGCTGCACCTGGACACCCCGCTCGCGTACCGGGCGGTGCTGGGGGTGGACGCGCTGAGCTTCCTCGCCGCGGCGGTGCTGCTCTCCCGACTGCCCGGGGTCGCGCCGTCGCCGGCGGTGGCGGGCGAGCCGCGGCTGGCGGTGCTGCGGGACCGGCCGTACGCGCTGCTGGCGCTGCTGAACACGGTGATGCTGCTCTACATGCCGCTGCTGTCGCTGATCGTGCCGCTGTGGATCGTCGGGCGGACGGCCGCGCCGGACTGGCTGACCGCGGCGCTGCTGGTGCTGAACACGCTGACGGTGGTGCTCTGCCAGGTGCGGGTGGCCCGCGGGGTGGACTCGCTCGCGGCGGCGGCCCGCTACGTCCGGTGGGCCGGGGTGCTGCTGCTGGCCTGCTGCGCGGCCTTCGCGGTCTCGTCCTCGGCCGGACCGGCGTGGGCGGCCGCGGCGGTGCTGCTGGTCGCGGCGGCGCTGCAGGTGGCCGGCGAGATGATGCTCGCGGCCGGCTCGTGGGAGATCGGCTTCGGCCTGGCGCCGGCCGACCGCCAGGGCCAGTACCAGGGCTTCTTCGGCACGGGCGTGGCGGTGGCCCGCATGGTCGGCCCGGTGCTGCTCACCTCGCTGGTGCTGGGCGGCGGGGCCCGGGGCTGGCTGGTGCTGGGCGGGATGTTCGCGCTGGCCGGTGCGGCCGTCGGGCCGGCGGTGCGGCTCGCCGAACGCTCCCGGGCGGCGGTGGCGCCGGCTGCGGGCACGCCGCTGCCCGCGGAGCCGGTGGCCGGCTCCGCGGGGTAGCGCCCTTCGCGGACGGGCTACATCAGCGGGTAGTCGGGGGCCTTGGCGCTCTCCTTGAGTTCGCCGTGCGCCTTGGTCAGCAGTTGCATGGCGAGGTCGTTGAGGGCGCGCGCCCCGGCGACCTCCTCGCCCACCCTGGGCTGCGGGCTGTCGGCGTGGTGGCGGGTGCTGAAGCCGTGCGAGCGGACCTCGGTGCCGTCCGACAGACGGACCATCGCGACGGCCTTCGTCCGGTCGCCCTCCTCCTGGAACTCCAACTCGATGTGCCATCCGACGAGTGTGTGCATCATGGCGGCCACCTCCGGGGTTTCCCCTCCAGCGTGCGCCGCGCCCCGGAGCCCCGCCAACTCGGGCCGGGCGGCACCGTCCGGACCTGCGGCACCCCGGATTCGAACGCGTTCACTTCCACCCGTAGGGTCGGCGGTGACGCACCCGGACCGCTCCCCTCCCACGGAGGCCCGATGACCCTCAGCTACCCGGAGGTCGGCGCCACCGCCGGCCCGGGACCGCTGCCGGCCGGCTACCACCACCTGCGCCACCGCACGGCGGTCGGCCGCGGACCCGCGGACTTCACCGCCGCCGGCCTGGCCGTCACCACCTGGCGGATGCACCGCACGGCCGGCGTCCTGGTCTCCGCGGACGGGCCGCGGGCCGTCCCCGGCACCCGGGTCACCTGCGGGGTCGGCCTGGGCCGGGCCCGGATCACCGGCCGCTGCGAGGTCGTCCTGGCCGTCGACGAACCCCGCCGCACCGGCTTCGCCTACGGCACCCTGGCCGGCCACCCGGAGTGCGGCGAGGAGTCCTTCGTCGTCGAACTCGCCCCCGACGGCACCGTCTGGTTCACCGTCACCGCCTTCAGCCGCCCCGCCACCCGCCTCACCCGCCTCGCCGGCCCCCTCGTCCCGGTCTTCCAGCGGCTCTACGCCCGCCACTGCGCCCGCACCCTGCGCCGCCTCACCGCCCGCGGGACCCCGACCGCCACCGCCTGAGGCGCCGCCCCGCGCGAGTGGCAGGGGTCCGTCCGGGTGCGCACGCTGGTGGTCGAGGAGACGCCCGCGGCGGATGGGAGCCGGTCATGGTGGACACGGACGTGCTGGTGGTCGGGGCCGGGCCGGTCGGGCTCACCGCCGCGGCGGAGCTGCGGCGGCACGGTGCCGAGTGCCGGATCGTCGACCGGCTGGCCTCGCCGCAGCGCTACGCGAAGGCCGTCGGCGTGCAGCCCCGCACCATGGAGGTCTGGGACACCATGGGCCTGGCCCGGCAGGTGCTCGCCGCGGCCGTCCCGATGCACGGCCAGCTGAGCTGGGTCGACGGCGAGGAGAAGCCGCGGATCGAACTGGCCCTGCCGGCCGACGTGCCGTACGCCTTCGCGGCGCTGCCGCAGTACGCCACCGAGGAACTGCTCACCGGCCACCTGGAGACGTTCGGCACCCGGGTGGAGCGCGGCCGCGAACTGCTCTCCTTCGAGCAGGACCCGGACGGCGTGGAGGCCGTGCTGCGGACGCCGGGCGGCGGCGCCGAGCGCGTCCGCTGCCGGTACCTGGTCGGCTGCGACGGCGCGCACAGCGCGGTGCGCAAGGGCCTCGGCCTGGACTTCGGCGGCGGCGCCTTCACCGAGTCGTACATGCTCGGCGACGTCGAGATCGACTGGGACATGCCCGCCGGGTACGGGGTGCGGGTGGTGCGCCACCGGCCGGACGGCGCCCCCGACGACGTGCTGGTGGCGATCCCGCTGCCGGGACGCAACCGCTACCGGATGTCCACGGTCGCCGCACCGGAGCTCGTCGGCGACGCCGCCGGCCGGGACGGGATCGCGCACGGCCTGGACGCCGGCGGCCTGCCCGGCGTCGAGCACCTGCAGGCCGTCGTCGACCGGCTCTCGCCGCAGCCGGCGACCGTCTCCGCCCTGCGCTGGTCCTCCGTCTTCCGGATCAGCCACCGGCTGGCCGACCGCTACCGGCAGGGCCGGGTCTTCATCGCCGGGGACGCCGCCCACATCCACCCGCCGACCGGCGCCCAGGGCATGAACACCGGCATCCAGGACGCCTACAACCTCGCCTGGAAGCTCGCCCTGGTGCTGCGCGGCGCCGCCGGGGACGCCCTGCTCGACAGCTACGGCGCCGAACGCCGCCCGGTCGGCGAGGAGGTCGTGGGGCGCACCGTCCGGCACGCCCGCGCGGGCATCGGCCCAGGCGGCGACGGCATGGCGACGCTGCTGCGCCGCGAGGCCCAGTTGCTGGTGGGCTACCCGGACAGCCCGCTGATCGACCCGGCCGCCCCGGCCGACGGCGCCGCGGTGCTCCCCGTCCGGCCGGGCGAGCGGGCGCCGGACTGCCGCGGTCTCGTCCAGCCCCTCGCGACCTTCCCGCAGCGGCTGTTCGACCTGCTGCGCGGCCCGCACCACACCCTGTTGCTCTACCTCGGCCCGGACGCGCCGGCCGACCTGCCGGGCGCCTGCGCGGAGGCGGGCCGCGAGGCGGCCCGCGGCGAGCTGGACGTCTACGCCGTGCTCGCGCCCGGCTCCACGGCGGACACGCCCGGGGTCCCGGCCGTCCGCGACGGGCTGGACGAGTTCCGCGCCGCGTACGGGGCCCGCAGCCCGGAGGCCGTGCTGGTCCGTCCCGACGGCTACCTCGCCGGGCGCGTCCACCCGGCCGACCCGGCGGGGATCGCCGCCCTGCTGCGCCGCACCTTCAGCAGCGGCTGAGCACGACCGGCGGGCTCCGAACACGCAGGGACCCGCCTCGGCCGGGTGGGCGCGGTGCCGGCCGGGGCGGGGGACGGGTGGTTCAGGCGGTCTTCGCCGGGACGGAGACCAGCAGGTGGTTGCCGTCGAGGGTGCGGACCTCGAAGTGGTCGATGTCGCCGGGGGCGAGTGCGGCGCCGCCGGTGGTCTGCAGCGCGTCGGTGCCGTAGCCGGTCGGGGGCACCGACCAGGTGGTGACGGTCTGGCGCTCGCCGGTGCGGGAGACCGCGACCAGGTCGCAGACCTGCGGCCCGCTGACGTGCGAGAGCGACAGGCTGATGCTGCTGCCCCACTTCTTCGGCTCGACGCCGACCTGGGCGGAGACGCCCGTGCCCGGGTCGGTGGCGGCGAACTGCGCGGTCGCGGCAGGCGGCGTGTGGGTCTCACCGCTGGTCGCGGCCAGGGTGGCCAGCGGGCCGCCGACCACCAGCACCGCCGCGGCGGCGACCAGCGCCAGTCGGCGCACGCGGTTGCGCCTCCGGGTCGCGGAGACCTCGCCGACCAGCCGGTCGAGCAGTTGCGGCGAGGGCGGCGCGGCGACCGGACCGGCCTCCGCGAGTTCGGCGAGCAGCGGTGCCACCCCGGAGAGTTCGTCGATCTCGGCGGCGCAGACCGCGCAGCCGGCCAGGTGCTGCTCGAAGGCTTCGAGGTCCTCCGGGTCCAGGACGCCGAGGATGTACGCGCCGACGTCGACGTGCTGCCCGTGGTGCGACGTCACGATGTCACTCCTCGCTCCTCCAGCGCGATCTTCAGGGCACGCAGCCCGTAGAAGATGCGCGACCTGACCGTACCCGCGGGGATGCCGAGCTCCGCGGCGGCCTCGTTGACGGTACGCCCCTTGAGGTACGTCTCGACGATGACCTCGCGGTGCGCTTCGGTCAGGTCGTCGAGCGCATCGGAGATGGTCATCAGCCGCAGTGCCTTCTCGAGTTCGTCCTCGGCGGGCAGCAGCTCCAGCGGCGCGGGGTCGACCTCGCGCGGCCGGGCCATGCTGCTGCGGTGGCCGTCGATCACGATCCGCCGCGCGACGGTGACCAGCCAGGGGCGCAGCGACCCGGTGGCGGTCTCGTCGAGGCGGTGGATGTTGCGCCAGGCGCGGACCAGCGTCTCCTGCACCACGTCCTCGGCGCGCTGCCGGTCGCCGCCGACCAGGCGCAGCACGAAGCCGAACAGCGGGCCGGCGTGGTCCCGGTAGAGGGCACGCATCAGCTCTTCGTCGGGCGCCGGGGCCGGGCCGCCGGTGGGCGGACCTCCCGCGTCCGCCCTCCGTCGGTACGGATGCTCGGTCACGGCGCCATCCTTGCGCACGTGCACCTCCAGGTCGAGACGTTGCCGGGGTCGGACGGGTGGTGGGACGGGGTCGCGACCGGGCCGGGACGGATTCGGGACACTCGGGCCCGGGGCGGGGTGTCCGCCGCGGTGTCCGGGGCCTCAAGTCGGGGCCGGATCCTGTCGATATCGGTGGCGGGTGCGGCGCGGGCGCCCGCGCCGCACCCGACCTGCGGGCCGCGCCGCCCCCGGTCGGCGCGGCGGTGCCGCCGGGCGGGGCCGCCGACGGGAGCCGGTGCCGGCGGCCCCTCGACGGCTCCGGACGGTTCAGTAGCCGTAGCCGCCGGTGGCGGGCGAGGCGGCGGGCGCCGCCTTGCCGCCGGTCGGGGTGACGGCCCACCAGGTGCCCTTGACGCCCTGGCCCTTGGTGTCGCCGGGCTTGGTGTCCGGCGTGTAGCGGTAGAGCGGCCAGCCGTTCAGGGTGACCTGCTTGCTCCCGTCGGCGCGGGTGACGGTGGAGACCAGCTTGGCGTCGATGCCCTTGAGCTGCGGGTTGTCGCTCGCCATCACGGGCGGCCAGAGCTTGGCGCAGTCGCCGTTGCAGTTGGACACCGGCGGCTTGGCGGTGTCCTTGTCGAAGCGGTAGAGCGTGTAGCCGCTTCCGTCGGTGACGATGGTGCCGAGCGTCGAGGAGCTCGCGGTCTGCAGCCCCGTGCCGCCGCCGGCGGGCGCCGACGGGGCGGACGAGGAAGGCTCCGACGGGTTGGCGGGCGCGCTCGCGGCGGGGGCGGTGGTGCCGCCCGCGGTGTCGGTGGTGCCGCCCGGGTCGCAGGCGGTGACCAGGGCGATCGCGGCGGCGGCCGAGGCGGCGAGCAGGGCGGTACGGCGGAAGTCGGGCATGGCTGTTTCCCCCACGGTGTGAGTCAGGTTTCGTCGGGCGCTCTCCCCGCGCCCACACCGAGGAGTACGGGCGCGGCGCCGGATCGACTCAACGGGTCGCGAAACTTTTTTTGGAATACCTCGGGGCCGGGCAGGGTTGACGCCACCGGACCACTCCCGAAGGGCAGGTAGGACACCATGAGCACGGTCGAGCTGACCACGGCGAACTTCGACGAGATCGTTCCCGGCGCGGAGGGCAAGGACTTCGTGCTGATCGACTTCTGGGCGGCCTGGTGCGGTCCGTGCCGGATGTTCGGTCCGGTCTTCGAGAAGGCCTCCGAGCGTCACCCGGACCTCGTCTTCGCCAAGGTCGACACCGAGGCGCAGCAGGAGCTCGCGGCGGCGTTCGACGTGCAGTCGATCCCCACGCTGGCGATCATCCGCGAGGGCGTGCTGGTGTTCGCGCAGCCGGGCGCGCTGCCCGAGCCGGCGCTGGAGGACCTGATCGGCCAGGCCCGCGGGCTGGACATGGCCGAGGTGCACGCGAAGGTCGCGAAGGCCCGCGCGGAGGCGGAGGCCGCCTCCCAGGCCTGATCCCTCCTTCCCCGTACGACGGCTGCGCCCCCGGACCGGTGGTCCGGGGGCGCAGCCGTGTCCGTCCGGGGCGGGTGCTCAGCGGGCGGTGCGGGCGGCGAGGCCGTCCAGCAGCAGGCGCAGGGCGAGGTCGAAGCCGCGGTCGTCGAGGCCGGGGCCGCGGGCGGCGGAGGCTTCGAGGGCGCTGGCGAGGGCGGGGTGGCGGGGGCGGTACTCGGCGGCGCCGCGGGTGAAGCCGGCGGTGAAGGTCTCCAGGGCGGAGCCGAGCACCAGGTAGTCGAGGGCGGCGGCGGCCTCGGCGGCGGCCGCCGGGTCGAGGCCGGCCCGGCCGAGGGCGGCGAGCAGGGCGTCGTAGGTGAGCAGCTGGCGGTCGGCCTCGACCCGGCGTCGGGCGAGCAGCGCGATGGTGTTGGGGTGGCGCAGGAAGACGGCCCGGTAGCCGTGGGCGTAGCGGGCGAGGCCGCGGCGCCAGTCGGGGTCGTCGAGCGGGGTGAGGTCGATCTCGGCGTTGACGAGGGCGGCGAGGTCGTCCAGCAGGTCGTCCTTGCCGGAGACGTGGTTGTAGAGCGAGGCGGCCTTCACGCCGAGGCGGTCGGCGAGGGCGCGCATGGTGAGGCCGTCGGGGCCGGCGGTGTCGACGACGTCCAGGGCGGCCTCGGCGATCGCCTGCCTGCTGAGCATCGGCCTGGTCGGTCGCCCCACGTGTTCCGTCCCCTGTTCGCGCGTACCGGTCGAGCGGCCACGTTACAGCCTGGTGTCGGGGCCTTCCGTTACCGCCGGGTCGGGGCTACGGTCCATAACTAACTAAGTTAGTTTTCGGATCGCGACGGCAAGGCGGACGCATGACGACCACTCCCCCACGGGCCGGCAGACCCACCGCAACGACCCGGCCGGACGGGCCGGCGGACGCCGACCGGCTGGCGGCGCTCGGCTACCGGCAGGAGCTGCGGCGCAGCCTCGGCGTGCTCGGCAACATCTCGATGGGCTTCGCCGTGGTCTCCCCCGTGGTCGGCCTGTACGCGGTCGCCCAGGTGGGCATGGGCGTGGCCGGCGGCGCCTGGGTGTGGGCCCTGCCGGTCTGCCTGCTCGGCCAGCTGCTGGTGGTCTGCGTGTACTCCGAGCTCGCCTCGCAGTGGCCGCTCGCCGGCGGCGCCTACCAGTGGAGCCGCCGGCTGGCCGGGCCCACCTTCGCCTGGCTGACCGGGTGGCTCTGGCAGTTCGCGGTGATGTTCGCCAACACCACCGTCGCCTACCTCGCCGCGCCCTGGTTCTTCGCGCTGTTCGGCGCCACCCCGACGCCCCCGCAGCTGGTGCTGACCGCGCTCGGCTTCATGCTCTGCTGCACCCTGGTCAACGCGTACGGGATCAACCTGCTGCGGCGGTTCGTCGCGCTGGGCATCGCCGCGGAGGCGATCGCCTCGGTGCTGGTCGGCCTCGCCCTGCTGCTGTTCTTCCGCGAGCACGGGCTCGGACTGCTCACCGACACCCTGGGCGCACCGGCGGCCACCGGCACCGGCACGCTGATGTCCTTCCTCGCGGTGGTCGCCGTCGGCGGCTGGGCGTTCATCGGCTTCGACGCCTGCGTCTCCACCGCCGAGGAGACCAAGGACGCCGCCCGGCAGGTGCCGCGGGCGATGCGGTGGTCGCTGCTCGGCGTCGGACTGGTGGTGATCCTCAACGCCGTCGCCGTGCCGCTGGCCCACCCCGACCCGGCCGCCGTCGTCGCCGGCACCGACCTCGACCCGGTGACCACCGCGGTCACCGCCGGCTTCGGCGACTGGTCGGCCAAGCCGTTCGTCGTGGTGGTGCTGGTCAGCTTCACCGCCTGCCTGATGGCCTCGCAGGGCGGCGCCGCCCGCGGGCTGTACTCGCTGGCCCGCGACGGGGTCTTCCCGTTCTCGGCCCAGGTCCGCAAGGTCAACCGGCACCAGGCGCCGATCGGCGGCCTGGTCGCGGCCACCCTGGTCAGCTGCGCGGCGCTGCCGCTCGGCCTGGAGTCGACGGCGATCGGCTCCCTGATCGCCTTCGGCACCGCCGCGACCTTCCTGCCGTTCTTCCTCCTCACCGCGGTGGCACTGGTCGCCCGGCTGCGCGGCACCTGGCGCCCGGCCGGTGAGGTCTCGTACGGGCGCTGGGGCACCGCGCTCAACGCGCTCGCCGTGCTGTGGACGGGCCTGGAGGTGGTCAACATCTGCTGGCCGCGGGCCCTGCTCGCCCCGCCCGGAGCACCCTGGTACCAGGTGTGGGCGGCCGTGCTCGGCACGGGCGTGGTGACGCTCGCCGGGCTCGGCTACCTGCTGGTGCGCCGCCCGCAGCGGCTGATGCGGGAGCCCGCGGAGCCGGCAGCGACCGTGCGCTGAGTCGCCCGGAGGTGTGGGAGCGGCGGGCGGGGGCAGGCGCGGATGCACCTGGCTCCCCGCCCGCCGCTGCGAGCGCTCCGCGGTCGCGTTGGTCCGGGTCGGGCGGTGGGCAGGGGGCAGGATGGGCCGGGACCGACGGCGGCGGGTGAGAGCGAGGGGTACGGGTGACGACGGCGGACGAGTACGACGTGGTGGTGGTCGGCGGAGGCTCCACCGGTGAGAACGTGGCCGACCGGACGGCTGCGGCCGGGCTGCGGACGGTCGTGGTGGAGGGCGGCCTGGTCGGCGGCGAGTGCTCGTACTACGCGTGCATGCCCAGCAAGGCGCTGCTGCGCCCGGGCGCGGCGGCCGCGCACGCCCGGGCGGTCGCCGGGGTGTCGGTCGGCGCGGGACTGGACGCCGCGGCGGTGCTGGCCCGCCGGGACTCCTTCGCCGACCACTGGAAGGACGAGGACCAGGTGGCCTGGCTGGACGGGGTCGGCATCGATCTCGTCCGCGGCCACGGCCGGCTGATCGGCGAGCGGGCGGTGCAGGTCGACGGCGGACGGGTGCTGACGGCCCGCCACGCGGTCGCGCTGTGCACCGGCAGCCTGCCCGCGCTGCCCGACCTGCCGGGGCTCGCCGAGGCCCGGCCGTGGACCAGCCGGGAGGCGACCTCGGCCCGGCAGGTGCCGCCGCGGCTCGCGGTGGTCGGCGGCGGGGTGGTCGCGGTCGAGATGGCCGCCGCCTGGCGGTCCCTGGGCAGCGAGGTCGTGCTGCTGGCCCGCGGGCCGCTGCTCGGCCGGATGGAGCCGTTCGCCGGGGAGCTGGTCGCGGACGGGCTGTCCGCCGCGGGCGTCGAGGTTCGGCAGGCCGAGGTCACCGGGGTGCACCGGGACGGCGAGGTGCGGATCGACCTCGCGGACGGCTCCACGGTGGTCGCGGACGAGGTGCTGTTCGCCACCGGCCGCCGGCCGAACACCGCCGAACTGGGCCTGGAGAGCGTCGGTCTGACGCCCGGCTCCTGGCCCGAGGTGGACGACAGCTGCACGGTGACCGGGGTGCCCGGCGGCTGGCTGTACGCGGCGGGCGACCTCAACCACCGGGCGCTGCTGACCCACCAGGGCAAGTACCAGGCGCGGATCGCCGGGGCGGCGATCGCGGCCCGGGCCCGCGGCGAGCGGATCGACGGCGGCCGCTGGGGTGCGCACAGCGCGACCGCCGACACCGCCGGGGCGCCGCAGGTGGTGTTCACCGAGCCGGAGGCCGCCTCCGTCGGGCTGAGCCTGGCCGCGGCCGAGGAGGCCGGGCTGCGCGTCAGGGCCGTCGACCACGACCTCGGCGCGGTGGCCGGCGCCAAGCTGTACGCCGACGGGTACACCGGCCGGGCCCGGATCGTGGTCGACCTCGACCGGGAGGTGCTGGTCGGCGCGACCTTCGTCGGGCCGGGCGTCGCCGAACTGCTGCACGCCGCAACGGTCGCGGTGGTCGGCGAGGTGCCGGTCGCCCGGCTCTGGCACGCGGTGCCCGCCTATCCGACGGTGAGCGAGATCTGGCTGCGGCTGCTGGAGGCCTGGCGCGACGGCGAGTAGCCGGGACGCGTGCCCGGCACCGGCGCGGTGACGTGCGCCGGTGCCGGGCCCGGAGGAGACTGGCGCGGGGGCCCGCGATCGTTCACCGGGTGGTGCGCATGACCGAGGTGCTGTTGGCCGTCGGAACGCAGAAGGGCCTGTTCCTGGGCCGCAGTTCCGACCGCGAGAAGTGGGAGTTCACCGGGCCCCACTTCGCGATGAACGCCGTCTATTCGGTCGCCGTCGACCGCCGCGGCGGCCGGGTGCGGCTGCTGGCGGGCGCCGACTCCAGCCACTGGGGCCCGTCCGTCTGGTGGTCCGACGACCTCGGCGCGACCTGGCAGGAGCCGACCCGGCCCGCCGTGCGCTTCCCCGAGGACACCGGCACCTCGCTGGAACGGGTCTGGCAGTTGCAGCCGGCCGGCGAGGAGGCGCCCGACGTCGTGTACGCCGGGACGCAGCCCGCAGCGCTGTTCCGCTCCACCGACCGCGGCGAGACCTTCGAACTCGTCCGCGCGCTCTGGGACCACCCGCAGCGCACCGAGTGGAACGCCGGCTTCGGCGGCCAGGGCATGCACACCGTGCTCACCGACCCGCGCGACGCCCAGGCCGTCACCGTCGCCGTCTCCACCGGCGGCGTCTACCGGACGAAGGACGGCGGGGCGAGCTGGTCCCCGTCCAACACCGGCATCCGCGCCGAGTTCCTGCCCGACCACTACCCGGAGTTCGGGCAGTGCGTGCACAAGGTCGCCCGGGACGCCGGCGAACCCGGCCGGCTGTACCTGCAGAACCACGGCGGCGTCTACCGCAGCGAGGACGACGGCGGCAGCTGGACGGACGTCGGCGGCGGCCTGCCCGCGGTGTTCGGCTTCGGCCTGGCCACGCACCCGCGCACCGCCGGCACCGCCTACCTCTTCCCGCTCAACGCCGACTACTCCCGGCTGCCCGTCGACAACCGCTGCCGGGTCTTCCGCACCCGCGACGCCGGCGGGACCTGGGAGCCGCTCTCGGACGGTCTCCCGGACGAACCCCACTACGGCGTGGTGCTGCGCGACGCCCTGTGCACCGACGACGCCGACCCCGCCGGGGTGTACTTCGGCAACCGCAACGGCGAGGTCTACGGCAGCGCGGACGAGGGCGACCACTGGTCGCTGCTCGCCTCCCACCTGCCGGACGTGCTCTGCGTCCGCGCCGCGACCCTCGGCTGACCCCCCTCCGCCCACGACTCCCGACCGTCAGGAAGCCCCGTCCATGAGTCTGAGCATCCGCAACCGCATCCCCGGCACCGTCGCCGGCATCACCACCGGCGCGGTGATGGCCACCGTCCGGGTCGACGTCTCCGGCGGCCGTGAACTCACCGCGGCCGTCACCGCCGAAGCCGTCCGCGAACTCGGCCTGGAGACCGGCAGCCGGGTGAACGCCCTGGTGAAGGCCACCGAGGTGGCACTGGCCACCGGACCGGTCAGCGGACTCAGCATCCGCAACCGGCTGCCCGGCACGGTCTCCGAGGTCACGGCGGGCCCGGCCATGGCCAGCGTGCGGATCGCGGTCGAGGGGGGCGTGGAGCTGACCGCCGCGATCACCGCGGACGCCGCCGACGAACTGCGGCTGACCGCCGGCACCCCGGTGATCGCCCTGATCAAGTCGACCGAGGTCTCCCTCGACGCCGCCTGACCGGCAACACCTCAGCGACGCAGGGACGGGTCAACCCCCATGCGCCCCTGGTGGGTTGACCCAGCCCTGCGCCCCTGGTGGCATCGCCACCCCTAGTGGACCGGTTCGCCGAGCCAGACTTCGGCGATGCCGCTGACGTAGCGGGCGCCGCAGACGTCCGCCGGGACGACCAGTTGCGGACCGGCCTCGTCCAGCGGGCTGCCGTCGATGCTGGTCGCCAGCAGCACCTGCTGGTTGCCGAACTCCGGGTCGATCTCGGCCCAGGAGAGCACCGCCCGGTGCCCGTCGGCGCCGGTGACGTCCAGCAGCAGGTGCGGGCGCTGCTTGCGGCCGCGCAGGTCGACCCGCGGGCGGGCGGCGCGGAGCACGTCCCACAGTCTCGGCCCCTCGAAGCCGTGCCGCTGCGGCCCGCTGCTCAGGCAGTCGAAGACCACCTCCACCCGGTGCGCGGGCAGGGCGCGCAGTTCGGCGACGGTGAGTTCCAGCGGGGCGTCCAGGCGGCCGGTCAGCCGGACGGCCGGTCTGGCGGTACGAAGCATGGGCGGTCCTTCTCCCCGGCCGCACCCTGCGACCCGGGAGGGGTGGTACCCATGCACCCTCGCCGTTACCCGTATGAAGTCCGATATTCACCGGCATCTGCGATGGATCTGAACCTTCAGTCCTTGCAGATGCAATGACTACGGCAGACCCGCGGCCGCCGGGCAATCGGGCGGACGGCCGGGCTTCCGCACCCCGGCCGGGCCCCCGGCTGGACGATCGAACGAGAGGAGAACGGGCGGGTCTGGCTTGCATTTACGATGCCCAGGCGCGGAATCGACCGGCAAGAGCAAGGGCCTGACCCCGCGCGGAGCGACTAGGAGCGAGAGATGATCGTCGGGGACCTGCTGGAGCTGGACGGGCTGGGCATCCGGGCCGCCTGGACCACCCCGGAACTGCTGCGCCGGACGGTGGCCGGGGTGACCTCCACCGACCTCCAGGACCCGGCCCGCTACCTGCAGCCCGGCGAGGCCGTCCTGACCGGGCTGGTCTGGTGGAACGCCGAGGACGCCTCCGCGGCCCTGCGCTTCGCCACCTCGCTGCGCAGTGCCGGCGTGGCCGCCCTGCTCGCGGGCGAGGGCACCCACGGCACCGTCCCCGAGGCGCTCGCCGCCGCCTGCCGCACCCACCGGATCCCGCTGCTCTCGGTGCCCGCCGGCACCAGCTTCCGGGCCGTCACCGACCGGATCTACCTGCGACTCTGGGGCGACCTGCAGGCCTCTTCGCACGGCGCCGCCGCGGTGCCGGAGGGCGTCCGCCGGGAGCTCGCGGCCCTGCTGCAGGGCGACACCCCGCCGCAGCGGCTGCTGGACCTCGCCGCGGCCCGGCTCGGCCTGCCCGACTGCTCGATCGCCACGGCGGGCGGCCGGGTGCTCGCCCGGACGGGCACGGCAGACGCCGGCGAGGAGGGGGGCACCGCCTGGGCCGTCCCGATCGGCGCCCGCGGCGGATCACCGTACGAGGGCTGGCTGCTGCGGCCGCACGAGCGCGCCGCCGCCGCGGCCGCCACCGTGTTGCAGGGGCTCGCCGATCTGCTCGGGCCGGCCGCCTCCCGGGCCTGCCCGGCCGCCTCCAGGGCCTGGAGGGCGGCGTCGGCCTCGGGCCCGGCCAGTTCGTCGGTGTCCAGCGAGGAGGTGGTGCGCAGGCCGGTGAAGCCACCGCTGCGCTCCAGGGACACGCGCACCACGTCGTTCTCCTTCGCCCGGGCCGGCGGTCTACCAGAAGCCCTGCTGGCGGGCGGCCGCGCGGACCACCTGAGCAGCCTCGGGCGGCACCTGCTTGGTCTCGGCCAGGATCCGTGCCTGGGCGGCGGCCACCACGGCGGCGTCGTTGAATCCGGCGGTCGGCCAGAGGTTCTGCAGGGTCTGGTACATGATCAGCGTACCCGCGTCGAGCCCGATCTCCTTGCAGATCAGGTAGAACCACCGGTTGGTGATGCCCGACATCAGGTGCGGGTCGGCGGGTTCGGAGTAGCCGCTCATGTCGCGGGGCTGCGGGTCGCGCCCCATGACCGGGTTGTCGTAGGCGGAGCCGGGTTCGGCCATGTTGCGCAGGGCCTCGCCGGCGAGGCTGTCCGCCATGATCTCGTCGCCGATGAGCCAGTTGTGGCTGTCGGCGTCCCGGTTGTTGGCCCAGGCGTCGACGGCGGAGCCGATCATGTCGCTGAAGGACTCGTTGAGCGCGCCGCTCTGGTCGTCGGTGTAGTTGAGGCCGGCGGTGAACTGGGTGACGCCGTGGGTGAGCTCGTGCGCGGAGACGTCGAGGTCGCCGGTGAGGTCCTTGAAGATGACGTTGTCGCCGTTGCCGAAGACCATCACCTGGGCTTCGCCGTCCCAGAAGGCGTTGGCGAAGTCGTGGTCGAAGTTGACGTGCGCCGCGAGGTCCAGTCCGGCGTTGTCGATGGAGTTCCGGCCGAGCATCTTCTTGTAGAACTCGCGGACGGAGCCGAGGTTGTCGTAGGCCACGTCGGCGTTGAGGCCGGCCACCGCGGGGTCGCCCTCGCCACGGATCAGGGTGGTGCTGTAGGTGGCTTCGTGCTGGTCGTCGTAGATCTCCCGGCCCGCGGTTCCGGGCGCCGGAACGGTCACGCCGGCCACGGCGGTGATCTTCGGAGCCTCGGGGGGCACGGTGGCCGCGGGAACGTCCGGGGTGCCCAGCCGGCGGGCCTTGCGGAACTGGGCGGACACCACGGCGGTGCGCTGGGCGGGGGTGGGTTCCAGGCTCTCCCGGCCCTGGACGCGGGCGATGTGCTCGATGACGTGGGGTGGAACGAACGTGCAGAGGTGCTTCATGGCGGGTTCCTCGGTTCGGATGTCTCGTCCCCGCCGCACCATTCTTCCGTCGGCCGCCCGGGCCCCCAAGGGGCAGAACGGCCCCGTGGCCATGGGCAGATCTGTCCCGGCCCGACCCCGCCCGCCGCCCGTCCGTCGCGGCTGCGGGGGCGTCAAGGCAGCAGCGACACCTGGTAGTGGCCGATGGACCAGCCGTCGGTCGTCCGGCGGAGCAGGACGCCGAGCTGCACGCTCAGGGTGGGGCGGTCGGTGAAGGCGAAGTCGACGGCGAGCCAGCCGAGGAGGAGGCCGTCGGCGGGGCGGCGGGTCTCCAGGATCCGGTAGTGGGCGGTCATGCCGAGCGGTTGCGCGCGGTAGTAGTCGGCGATGCCGGTGCGGCCGACGGTGTAGGGGTGCAGGCCCTGGAAGATCGCGTCCTCGGTGAAGCAGGCGGCGACCAGCTCGGGTGCGTGGGCGTCGACGGCGGCCTTCCACCGGTCGAGCACGCCGCGCAGGTCCTGCTCGCCGCCGGGTCCGCCGTTCATCGGGCGGCCCCGGGGCCGGGGTCGTTGGGGTGCGGGGTGAGCGGGGTGACGGTGTCCCGGCGCCAGGCCCGCAGCGGCATGGAGGCGAGCAGCTGCTCCAGCTGCTCCGCGTCGGGTGCGTCGAACAGGCCCCAGCTGCGCCACTCCCCCGGTGCCAGCGGCGGTCGCCACAGCCGCACCAGGTGTCCGAGGGCGGCGAGTTCCCGTGCCCGGACGGCCTCCCGTGCCCGCATGTCGGCGACGGCCTCCTCGGACGTGCCGTCGGGGACGGTGGTCACCATGTCGACCAGGAACTCCATCGGCGCCCTCTCCTCCGCATCGCTTCGGAGTATCGACGCCGCGGCGCACCGGGCCCGGCAGCGACACACCACCGCGGCGTCGGCCGGCCCGGCGTCCGGTCAGCCGGCGGCGGCCTCGCCCCGGCAGGTCCGTGGACCTTCCCGGCGGTGGGCGAACGGTCCGCGCGCAGCGGGCGTCCGGGCCCCCGACCCGCCCCGACCTGCCGGAAGGGCGTTGCGGGATCGACCGGCCACCCCTTATCGTCACCCTGACGCTATTCCTGAAGGGGGAACCCGTGTCCGTCGCCGACACCCTGGCCGACCTGCTCGCACCGCTGAACCACCAACTCTTCCTGCTCGGCCACGACGCCGTCACCACGGCCGAACTGCTGGGCTTCGCCACCGGCGCGGTCTGCGTCTGGCTGTGCGTCAGGGCCAGCTCCTGGAACTTCCCGGTGGGCATCGCCAACAACCTGTTCTTCTTCGCGCTGTTCTGGAGCGCCCGGCTCTACGCCGACGCCGCGCTGCAGATCGTCTTCCTGCTGCTGGCCGCGCACGGCTGGTACCGCTGGCTGCGCGGCGGCGAACGGCACACCGGGCGGCCGATGGGCCACGCCTCGCCGACCACGCTCCTGGTGCTGGCGGCACTGCTCGTCCCGGCGACCTGGGGGCTGACCGTCCTGCTCACCCGGGCCGGCGACAGCGCGCCGTTCTGGGACGCCCTCACCACCGCCCTGTCGCTCGCCGCCCAGTGGCTGCTGAACGCCAAGCAGGTGGAGAACTGGTACCTCTGGATCGCCGCCGACCTGGTCTACATCCCGCTGTACGCGGCCAAGGACCTGGTGCTGACCGCCGCGGTGTACGTGCTCTTCCTCGCCCTGTGCGGGGTGGGCCTGCGCAGTTGGCACCGCGAGCTCACCGCGGCCGCCCGTCCGGCTGCCGCCCCGGCGGGGGTGCCGGCATGAGCGGCGCCACGGCCGACGGCGGCCGGTTCGCCCACGGCCTGGTGATCGGCAAGTTCTACCCGCCGCACGCCGGCCACCACTTCCTGATCCGTTCGGCGGCGGACGCCTGCGAGCGGGTCACCGTGGTGGTGATGGCGGCGGCGTGCGAGTCGGTGCCGCTGGCCGACCGGGTCGCCTGGATACGCGAGCACTGGGCGGGTGAGCCGCACGTCGCCGTCGCCGGGATCGCCGACGACCTGCCGGTCGACTACGGGAGCGACGAGGCCTGGGCCGGGCACGTCGCGCTGATGCGCGAGGCGGTGGCCGCGGCACCGCCCGCGCCGCCGGTGGACGCGGTGTTCAGCTCGGAGCCGTACGGCACCGAACTCGCCCGGCGGTTCGACGCCGCGCCGGTGCTGCTGGACGTGCCGCGGGACACCTTCGCCGTGTCCGGCACCAAGGTCCGGGCCGATCCGGTCGGCCACTGGGACGACCTGGAGCCGCCCGTCCGGGCCTGGTTCGCCCGCCGGGTGGTGGTGCTCGGCGCGGAGTCCACCGGCACCACCACGCTCTCCCGCGATCTGGCGGCCGCCCGCCGCGGCCGCGGCGGTCCGCACGCGGCGACCCGCTGGGTGCCCGAGTACGGCCGGGAGCTCACGGCCGCGAAGCTCGCGGTGGCGCGCGGCCGCGCCCGGCCCGGCGGTCCGGTGCCGTCCGTGTTCGACCTGGAGTGGACGGACGCCGACTTCGAGCTGGTCGGCCGCCGCCAGAACGAGGCCGAGCAGCGCGCGGCCCGCTGCGGCGGTCCGGTGCTGGTCTGCGACACCGACACCCTGGCCACCACGGTCTGGCAGGAGCGCTACCGCGGCCGCGCCACCGGGCCGGTCCGCCGGCTCGCCGCGGGCATGCCGCCGCGCGCGCTGTACCTGCTGACCTCGGACGACGGCGTGGCCTTCGACGACGACGGGCTGCGCGACGGCGAGCACCTGCGCCCGTGGATGACCGGCCGGTTCCGCGAGGTGCTGACGGCCGGAGCGGTGCCGTGGATCGAGCTGCGGGGCGACCGCGTCGAGCGGCTGCAGCGGGCGCTGACGGCCGTGGACGCCCTGCTCGCCGGGGGCTGGGCGCTGGGAGAACCGCTGGGGTGAACCGGCCCCGACCGACACCGACTCACCCGATCGGGTGAACTACTGTCGGGAATCGCCGGGGACTACTGCACCTGGGCGGGGGACTACTGCACCTGGGCGCAGCTGGGGCAGAGACCTCGGAAGGTGACCTCCACGCCGGAGAGGGTGAAGCCGTAGCGCTCGCCGTCGGGCAGCGAGGCCAGCGGGTCCCCGGTCGGGTGGACGTCGCGGATGGTGCCGCAGGACTGGCAGACGAGGTGCTGGTGGGCGTGGTGGGCGTTGGGGTCGTACCGCTTCGCCCGCCCGTCGGTGCTGACCTCGATGACCTCGCCGAGCGAGACCAGCTCGCCCAGCGTGTTGTAGACCGTGGCGCGGCTGATCTCGGGCAGCATTTCCACCGCGCGGGCATGGATCTCGTCGGCCGTGTAGTGGATGTGGTCGCCGTCCAGGACCTGGGCGACGACCCGCCGCTGTGCGGTCAGCCGCCAGCCGCGGTTCCGGAGCCGTTCCAACAGGTCACTCATGGGGGGAGGGTACCAGGCGGCTGGAATCGGCTGAAGTTTTGTGTCGGCGTTGACTTAGACAAGGTCTAATGTAGGGTCGAAATCGGCACTGCTGAACGGAAGAGGACGACCTGACGTTGATGCTCGTGGCTGCCCGCCGGACGACGGGGACGGATGCGTCCCGCGCCGGCCGCAGGGCTCCGGTGACCGCGGGCGCGGCCGGTCCGACGCCCGCCCGGGACGGGATCCCGGTGCCCGGGCCCGCCGGTCCGGGTGCGCGCGCTTCTTCCGGCCGACCCATCTTCGGAACTGATCGTCCAGCTTGGAAGGATTCACATGTCCGAGAACCCTGACGCAATCGTCACCGACGCGAAGACGGAGGGGACCGGCGGCTGCCCGGTGGTACACGGGCGAGCCCCTCATCCGACCCAGGGCGGCGGCAACCGCCAGTGGTGGCCGAACCGGCTGAACCTGCGGATCCTTGCCAAGAACCCCGCCGAGGCCAACCCCCTCGGCGGGTCCTTCGACTACGCCGCGGCCTTCACCTCGCTCGACCTCGCCGCCGTGAAGCGGGACGTCTCCGAGGTGCTGACCACCTCGCAGGACTGGTGGCCGGCCGACTACGGCAACTACGGCCCGTTCATGATCCGGATGGCCTGGCACAGCGCCGGCACCTACCGGATCAGCGACGGCCGCGGCGGCGCGGGCGCCGGCCAGCAGCGCTTCGCCCCGCTCAACAGCTGGCCGGACAACGCCAACCTCGACAAGGCCCGCCGTCTGCTGTGGCCGGTCAAGAAGAAGTACGGCCAGAAGATCTCCTGGGCCGACCTGATGATCCTGGCCGGCAACGTCGCCCTGGAGGACATGGGCTTCACCACCTTCGGCTTCGGCGGCGGCCGCGAGGACGTCTGGGAGCCGGAGGAGGACGTCTACTGGGGTCCCGAGCAGACCTGGCTCGGCGACGAGCGCTACACCGGCGACCGCAACCTGGAGAACCCGCTCGGCGCCGTCCAGATGGGCCTCATCTACGTCAACCCGGAGGGCCCGAACGGCACCCCGGACCCGATCGCCGCGGCCCGCGACATCCGCGAGACGTTCCGCCGGATGGCGATGAACGACGAGGAGACCGTCGCCCTGATCGCCGGCGGCCACACCTTCGGCAAGACCCACGGCGCCGGCCCGGCGGACAGCGTCGGCGCCGACCCCGAGGACGCCCCGCTGGAGCAGCAGGGCCTCGGCTGGCGCAGCACCCACGGCACCGGCAAGGGCGGCGACGCGATCACCAGCGGCCTCGAGGGAGCCTGGACGGCCACCCCGGTCACCTGGGACAACAGCTTCTTCGAGACCCTCTTCGGCCACGAGTGGGAGCTCACCAAGAGCCCCGCCGGCGCCCACCAGTGGAAGCCGAAGGACGGCGGCGGCGCGGGCACCGTCCCCGACGCGCACGACCCGTCGAAGACGCACGCCCCCACGATGCTCACCACCGACCTCTCGCTGCGCCTCGACCCGGTCTACGAGCCGATCTCGCGCCGCTTCCTGGAGGACCCGGCGGCCTTCGCCGACGCCTTCGCCCGCGCCTGGTACAAGCTCACCCACCGCGACATGGGCCCGGTGGTGCGCTACCTCGGCCCCGAGGTGCCCTCCGAGGTGCTGCTCTGGCAGGACCCGGTGCCCGCCGTGTCCCACCCGCTGGTCGGCGCCGCGGAGATCGCCGCGCTCAAGGGCGACATCGCCGGCTCCGGCCTGACGGTCGGCCAGCTGGTCTCCACCGCCTGGGCGGCCGCCTCCTCCTTCCGCGGCAGCGACAAGCGCGGCGGCGCCAACGGCGCCCGGATCCGCCTGGAGCCGCAGCGCAGCTGGGAGGCGAACGACCCCGACCGGCTGGCGCCGGTGCTGCGCACCCTGGAGGGCATCCGGACGTCCTTCAACGAGGCCCGCCCGGGCGGCGCGCAGATCTCCCTCGCCGACCTGATCGTCCTCGCCGGCGGCGTCGGCGTCGAGCAGGCCGCGAAGAAGGCCGGCTTCGCCGTCGAGGTGCCGTTCGCGCCGGGGCGCACCGACGCCTCGCAGGAGCAGACCGACACCGAGTCGTTCGCCGCGCTCGAACCGACCGCCGACGGCTTCCGCAACTACCACGGGAAGGGCAACCGGCTGCCGGCCGAGTTCCTGCTGCTCGACCGGGCGAACCTGCTCACCCTGACCGCCCCCGAGACGACGGCGCTGGTCGGCGGTCTGCGGGTGCTGGGCGCCAACCACCAGGACTCGCCGCACGGCGTCCTGACGGAGACGCCGGGCTCGCTCACCAACGACTTCTTCGTCAACCTGCTCGACCTCGGCACGACCTGGCAGGCCACCTCCGAGGACGCGCACACCTTCGAGGGCCGGGACGCCGCGACCGGCGCCGTCCGCTGGACGGGCACCCGCGCCGACCTCGTCTTCGGTTCCAACTCCGAACTGCGGGCGCTCGCCGAGGTCTACGCGAGCGACGACGCGAAGCAGAAGTTCGTCGACGACTTCGTCGCCGCCTGGGTGAAGGTGATGAACCTGGACCGGTTCGATCTCGCGTAGCCGGCACCGACGGTCGGTGTCCGACCCGACCTCAGAACACCGGTCCCGGCGCTCCGCCGGGGCCGGTGTTTGCTGTTCCGGGGCCTGATGTCCACGTGAGGAAGGTCACCGGAGGGGCCGTCGTCACGGCCTGTTGCAGGGGTGTACGTTCCTGCGACCAGGGGTGCGGGCTCCCCCAGATCGCAGAATCCTGGCAACGGCCGACCGCGGAAGACCCGCCGCCGGCCGCGCCTCCGACAAGGGAGACAGGTGTCATGTCTGCTCACGAACCGGCCAACCCTCCACCGCAGCGCCTGGGCGTCGTGGCGGAGTCGGCCTCCGGGGAAACCCGGGTCGCGGCAACACCGGCCACGGTGCGTCAGCTGCTGGCCCTGGGCTACGAGGTCGTCGTCGAGTCCGGGGCCGGTTCGGCCTCCGGGTTCACCGACGACGCCTACCGCGACGCGGGTGCGCAGGTCGGCGAGGCCTGGCACGCGGACGTCGTGCTGAAGGTCAACGCGCCCTCCGCCGAGGAGGTCGCCCGGCTGAGCGACGGCGCGACCCTGGTCGGCCTGCTCGGCCCCAACCAGAACAAGGAACTCGTCGACCTGCTGGCGCAGCGTCCGGTGACCGCGCTGGCCCTGGACGCGGTGCCGCGCATCTCGCGCGCGCAGTCGATGGACGTGCTCAGCTCGATGGCGAACATCGCCGGCTACCGGGCCGTCATCGAGGCCGCGCACGTCTTCGGCCGGTTCTTCACCGGCCAGGTCACCGCGGCCGGCAAGGTACCGCCGGCGAAGGTGCTGGTCGCCGGCGCCGGTGTGGCCGGCCTCGCCGCGATCGGCGCGGCCAGCAGCCTCGGCGCGGTCGTCCGGGCCACCGACCCGCGGCCCGAGGTCGCCGACCAGGTCCGCTCGCTCGGCGGCGAGTTCCTCTCGGTCGACGTGGAGCAGGAGCGCAGCACCGACGGCTACGCCAAGGCCACCTCGGAGGACTACGACCGGGCGGCCGCGGCGCTCTACCACGAGCAGGCCGCGGACGTGGACATCATCATCACCACGGCGCTCATCCCGGGCCGTCCGGCGCCGCGGCTGATCACCGCCGAGGACGTCGCGGCGATGCGCCCGGGCAGCGTGGTCGTCGACATGGCCGCCGCGCAGGGCGGCAACGTCGAGGGCACGGTGGCCGGCCGGGTGGTGGTCACCGACAACGGGGTGACCCTGATCGGCTACACCGACCTCGCCTCGCGGCTGCCGGCCCAGGCCTCGCAGCTGTTCGGCACCAACCTGGTCAACCTGCTGAAGCTGCTCACGCCCGGCAAGGACGGCCGGCTGGCGCTGGACTTCGAGGACGTCGTCCAGCGCTCGGTGACGGTCGTCCGCGAGGGCGAACTGACCTGGCCGGCGCCGCCCGTCCAGGTCTCCGCGGCGCCGGCCGCCGCCGCACCGGCCGCCCCCGCGGCACCGGTCGCCGCCAAGCCGTCCGGCCTCTCGGTGCGGGCGCGGCTGGGCCTGGTCGGGCTCGGCATGCTCGCGATGTTCCTGCTGGTCGCCTTCGCCCCGGCCCAACTGGCCGAGAACTTCACGGTGTTCACGCTCGCCGTGGTGATCGGCTACTACGTGATCGGCAAGGTGCACCACGCCCTGCACACGCCGCTGATGTCGGTGACCAACGCGATCTCCGGCATCGTCGTGATCGGCGCGCTGCTGCAGATCGGGCGCGAGAACGCGGTGGTCACCGTGCTGTCCGCGGTGGCGATCCTGCTGACCAGCGTCAACATCTTCGGCGGATTCGCCGTCACCCGCCGGATGCTCGGCATGTTCTCGAAGGGCCGATGACCGATGACGTACACGACGGCCGCCCACGCCGCGGACCTGGTCGCCGCACTGCTGTTCATCCTCAGCCTCGCCGGGCTCTCCCAGCACCGGACCTCGCGGGCCGGTGTCGCCTACGGCATCGCCGGCATGGCGCTCGCGCTCGTGGCCACCGTGGTGGTCGCGGCGCACGACATCTCCGCGGGCGCGGTCTCGCTGATCGTGGTCACCATGGCCGCGGGCGGCGCGATCGGCCTGTGGCGGGCCCGCCGGGTCGAGATGACCCAGATGCCCGAACTGATCGCCGTCCTGCACAGCTTCGTCGGCCTGGCCGCGGTGCTGGTCGGCTGGAACAGCTACCTGGAGGTCGAGCAGCACGGCGCCGCGCAGACCCTGGTCGGCTCGGACCTGCTGCGCATCCACCACGCCGAGGTGTTCATCGGCATCTTCATCGGCGCGGTCACCTTCACCGGCTCGATCGTCGCCTACCTGAAGCTGTCGGCGCGGATCAAGTCCAGCCCGCTGATGCTGCCGGGCAAGAACGCGCTCAACGTGGCGGCGCTGGTGGCGTTCGCGGCGCTGACGGTGTGGTTCACGATCAGCCCGAGCCTCGGCCTGATGATCGCGGTGACGGTGCTGGCGCTGCTGCTGGGCTGGCACCTGGTCGCCTCGATCGGCGGCGGCGACATGCCCGTGGTGGTCTCCATGCTGAACAGCTACTCGGGCTGGGCGGCGGCGGCGGCGGGCTTCCTGCTGAACAACAACCTGCTGATCGTCACCGGTGCGCTGGTCGGCTCCTCCGGTGCCTACCTGTCGTACATCATGTGCAAGGCGATGAACCGGTCCTTCATCTCCGTCATCGCCGGCGGCTTCGGCATCGAGGCGCCCGCCGCGCAGGACGCGGAGCAGGGCGAGCACCGCGAGAGCAGCGCGCAGGACACCGCGCAGATGCTCGCCGAGGCCGACTCGGTGATCATCACGCCGGGCTACGGCATGGCCGTCGCCCAGGCCCAGCACCCGGTCGCCGAGCTGACCCGGGTGCTGCGCGAGCGCGGCGTCGAGGTCCGCTTCGGCGTCCACCCGGTGGCGGGCCGCCTGCCCGGGCACATGAACGTGCTGCTGGCCGAGGCCCGCGTGCCGTACGACATCGTGCTGGAGATGGACGAGATCAACGAGGACTTCACCGACACGTCGGTCGTCCTGGTCATCGGCGCCAACGACACCGTCAACCCGGCGGCGACGGAGGACCCGACCAGCCCGATCGCGGGCATGCCGGTGCTGCGGGTGTGGGAGGCGGGCCACGTGGTCGTCTTCAAGCGGTCGATGGCGTCCGGCTACGCGGGCGTGCAGAACCCGCTGTTCTTCCGCGAGAACAGCAGCATGCTCTTCGGCGACGCCAAGCAGAGCGTGGAGGCCATCCTCCAGGCCCTCAACACCCTCGACCCCTCCCCCGACGACCGCCGCACCAAGGCTGCCGCCTAGGGCCGGGGCCGGCGCTCAAGGGGCAGCACCCCAGGGGCGCGGGGAACTGCGCGATTCGGATGCGGGCCGGTCTTCGGACCGGGGCCCCGCCGCGCGCAGTTCCCCGCGCCCCTTGCGTTCCCCTCGCTACAGCTCCTTGGTACGGCCCGGGGTCGGGTCGAGGTAGACCCGGGCGACCGCCGGGTGGGCGGCGCGGATCGCCTTCTCGGCCTCCTCGCAGGCGCGTTCCACGTCCCGTGCGGTGGCGGGCTCCTCGAAGGCGACCTTCGCCGCGACCAGGACGTCCTGCGGTCCGCTGACCAGGGTGACCAGGTCGACCACCTGTCGCACCCGCGGCTGCCCCCGCAACGTCTCGGCGATCCTGTCCTCCGCGCTCTGCGGCAGCGCCCGGCCGATCAGCAGCGAGCCGTTGGCACGGGCCAGCACCACCGCCACCCAGGCCAGCAGTGCCCCGATCAGCAGCGAGGCGACGCCGTCCCACGCCGAGTCGCCGGTCCGTTCGGTGCCGAGGACCCCGCCGAAGGCCAGCACGAGGCCGATCAGCGCGGCCACGTCCTCCAGGAAGACCGCCTTGACGGCGGTGTCGGGGGTGGCGCGCAGGTAGCGGCGGCCGGTCACCCCGAGCCGGCCGGCCTCGCCGCGGACCTGGCGGACCGTCCGGGAGAGCGACACCGACTCGAGGACGAAGGCGACGGCCAGCACGATGTAGGAGACGGTCGGGCTGCCGAGTTCCTCGCCGTGCAGCAGGGTGCGGACCCCGTCGGTGATCGAGAAGACGGCGCCGCCGATGAAGGTCGCGAACGAGGCGAGCAGCGCCCACACGTAACGCTCCCGGCCGTAGCCGAAGGGGTGGGTGTCGTCGGCGGGGCGGGTGCTGCGTTTGAGGCTGAGGAAGAGCAGCACCTCGGTGACGGTGTCGGCGAGCGAGTGCGCGGCCTCCGCGAGCATGGCGCCGGAGCCGCTGACCAGGCCGGCGAGCGCCTTGGCCACGGCGATGCCGAGGTTGCACAGGCCGGCGACGACCACCGTGACGGTGCTCTCGGTGGTGTCGCCGGCCTGCGGTGCGCCGGCCTCCACGGGATGGTCGGGTCGGGGGTCCACAGCAGGCAGTATGTCCGACATGACCCGCTGTGTGCCCGGTCCCGGGCCCACCATGCGCCTCGTGGCGAGCAGCAACCCAGGGGCGGCACCCCAGGGGCGCGTGGGGGCACCTCCCGCCCCCACGCGTCCCTGGGGTGCCGCCCGGTCCTAGGCGGGAGCCCAGACGCGTTCGGCGTAGTCGACGAAGTTGCGGCCGAGGATCTTCTCGATCCGCTCGGAGCGGTAGCCGCGCTGTTCGAGCAGCCGGGCCAGGTCGCGGAACTGGTCGACGCCGCGGAGGTCCTCGACGAACGGCAGGGTGTCGGCGCGTTCGCCGGCCGCGCCGACGCCGCTCGCGCGCCGCAGTTCGACGTGCTCGGCGAGGGCGGCCCGGTAGGCGTCGAGGTCGTCGATCGGGGTGATCGTGCCGTCGGTGCCGATGCCGACGGCGTCCTCGCCGCAGACGTCGACGGCGTGGACGATGTGCTCGACGACGTCCGCGGCGGTGGCGTGGCCGGTCGGGCTGAGGAAGGGCATGAAGTAGATGCCGACGAAGCCGCCGCGGTCGGCGACCAGCCGCAGTTCCTCGTCGGTCTTGTTGCGCGGCAGGTCGACCAGGGCGCGGCAGCCGGTGTGGTTGATCGAGACGGGCTGCCGGGAGGCCCGGGCGGCGTCCAGGCAGGTGCGTTCGCCGCTGTGCGAGAGGTCGACCATCAGCCGGCTGTCGTTGAGCGCCTCGACGACCCGGTGGCCGAGCGGGGTGAGCCCGCGGTTCTCCGGCGCCATGGAGCCGTCGCCGAGCCGGTTGGCCTGGTTGTACGTCAGCTGGACGACGCGGACGCCGCGGTCGGCGAACACCCGGATGCGGTCGGGGTCGTCGCCGACGGCCACCGCGTTCTGGAAGCCGTAGACGATGCCGATCTTCCGCTCCCGGGCGGCCCGGTGGATGTCGGCGGCGGTGCGGACCTTGAGCAGGTCGGCGGGGTTGGCGCGGACGATCGCGTCCCAGACGTCGATCTCCTCCAGGGTGTGCTCGTAGGGCGGGAGGTCGCCCATGGTGTAGCCGAGGGTGATGTTGACGGCGGTCAGGCCGGAGGCGCGGGCGTCGGCCAGGGCGCGGGCGTCCACGGTGAGCTGGGAGCTGGAGGGGTTGAGTTCGGCGGCGGCCTCGGCGGACCGGGGCGCGTTGGGGTTGTCCAGCTGGCCGAGCGCGTTGACGACCAGCGGGAACGGGGAGTCGGTCATCGGCCCGCCTCGAAGTCGGCGCGGGCGTGGCGGCGGCCGCGCTTGACGGTCAGGTGCACGGTGCGCAGGTGCTTGATGTCCTGCAGCGGGTCCTCGTCGAAGACGGCGAAGTCGGCGAGCCGGCCGGCCTCGACGGTGCCGCGCAGCTGCTGCGCACCGGCGCTGCGGGCACCGACGGCGGTGGCGGAGCGCAGCGCGTCCTCGGGGGTGAGGCCGCAGCGGTCGACGAGGAAGGCGAGTTCCTCGTGGAGGGCGGGGAAGGGGTCGTCCGGCGGGGTCTCGTAGTCGGTGCCGGTGGCGATCGGGACGCCCGCGCGGTGCGCCTGCGCGGTGAGTGCGGCGGCGAGGTCGCTGTTCTGCCGGGCGCGTTCGGCGGCCTCGGGGCCGCCGCCGGTCATCTCCGCGCTGGCCCAGAGCGCGGCGGTGGCGTCGAGGACGGTGCCGGTGCGGCGCATCAGGGCGAACAGCTCGGCGAGCACCGGGTCGTCGCCGGCGGTGAGGCGGGCGTAGTCGATCGGCGGCTTGTCGCGGTAGGTCGTCAGGGGCTGCGCGGCGCAGGCGTGGGCGAGCAGGGTGACGTGGGAGACGGTGTCGACGCCGGCCTCGACGACCTCGCGCGGGCCGGCCGGGAAGACGGCGGCGTGTGCCCAGACGGGGATGGACTGGCGGTGGGCCTCGGCGGTGATCGCGGCGACCGTGGCGGCGTCGAGGTCGGCGTAGACCTTGATCGCGGAGGCGTGGGTGCCGCGGGCGAGGGCGACGGCGATCCGCAGGTCGGTGTCGGGGGTGACGGCCTGCATCCAGGGGACCTGTCCGGCGACGGCACCGCGGGTGACCTGGTGGGTGCGGACGTCGTCGAAGAAGGAGGGCCCGGCCATCAGGGCGGCGTAGTGGATGTCGGGGCCGGGGATCTCGCCGACCAGGGTGGCGCGGGCGAGGTCGCCGATCTGGCGGACGTCGTCGGCCATGTCGCGGATCGCGGTGACGCCGCTGTGCACCAGGCGGCGCAGCACGGCCTCGGCGCGGGGCCGGTCGGGCGGGGTGGCGAGGTGCTGGTGGGCGTCGATCAGACCGGGGGTGACGTGGCGGCCGTCGAGGTCGACGGTCTCGGCGCCGTCCGGGAGCACGGCCGGCAGCTCGGTCTCGTCGACGACGTGCCGGATGCGTTCGCCGTCGACCACGATCGCGGCCCGGCGGGGCGGGCGGTCCGTCCCGTCGAAGACGATGGCTCCGCGGTACACGGTGACGGCACCGGGCGCGGGCGGCGCGTAGGGGGTGGGTGCGCCGTGGGACTCGTCCGGCATCCGTCACCTCTCGCTCATCTGTTGCGCCTGGCGCAACATGTGTATTGTCTGCGGAAACACTCGCGTCACTGTATCCCAGTGGCCCCCGGAGGTGGAGAGGTCGGATGTCACAGGCTCCCCGGTCCGCGGTCGACAAGGCCCTCGATCTCGTCGAGGCGGTCGCCCGCGCCGACCGCCCCGCCCGGCTGGCAGACCTCGCGCGGTCGGTCGACCTGCACCGGGCGACGGCCTACCGGATCCTGCTCGACCTGGTCCGGCGCGGCTGGGTGCTGCGGGTCGGCGACACCTACCTGCCGGGCGCGGCCGCGCTGCAGGTCTCGGCCGCGGCGCTGCACCACTCGCTGACGGCGCTGGCCCGGCCCGTCCTGGAGGGGCTGTCCGGGGCCACCGGCCTGATGGTGAACCTCCAGGTGCTGGAGGGCGACCGGGCTCGGGTGGTGGACGTGGTGCGGCCGGAGCGGCTGGCGATGATCTCCCACCTGCGCGGCGAGGCGCTGCCGGTGCACCGGTTCGCCGGCCCGCTGGCGCTGGTCGCCGCCCTGCCCGCCGACGCGCGGGCCCCGTACCTGCGGCCCGCCGAGGAGGCCGGGTACCCGCTGGACGGCGCGGACGGCCTGCTCGCGGACCTCGCCCGGGTCGAGCGCACCGGTGTCGCGCTGGAGCGCGGGCGCAACGAGAAGCCGGTCGCCTCGATCAGCCGGGTGGTCCGCTCCCGGGACGGCTCGCCGGTCTGCGCACTGACCGCGGTCGGCCTGGACACCGACTTCGACGGGCCCGCACTGGACGGCCTGACGGAACGTCTGCTCGCCGCCGCCGGCTCCCTGGAGGACGTCCTCGCGGGCCGGTCCGGCACCGCGGCGCCGGGCCCGGAAGGAGGCGCCCGGTGAGCGGGGTGCTCGTCCTCGACCGGGCGCAGACCCGCGCCGCGCTCGACCCGGCCGAGGTGATCGGGGCGGTCGCCCGGGCGCTGGTCGCCGTCGCCCGGGACGAGGTGTCGGCGCCGCCGCGGATCGCCGCCCGGACACCCACCGGGCTGCTCGGCGCCATGCCCGGCCACGTCCCGGGGCTGGGGCTGGCGGCCAAACTGGTCTCGGTCTTCGCGGATCCGGCGGCGCCGGGCCGCGACAGCCACCGCGGGGTGGTGGCGCTCTTCGACGAGCAGGACGGCCGGCCGCTCGCCCTGATGGACGCCGAGCCGCTGACCGCCGTCCGGACGGCCGCCTGCGCGACGCTGAGCATGCGGGCGCTCGCCGCGCCGACGCCCCGGCGGGTGGCGGTGCTCGGCACCGGCACCCAGGCCCGCGCCCAACTCGCCCTGCTGACCGGGCTCGGCCCGCGGACGGAGGTGGTGGTCGGCGGCCGCGACACGGACCGGGCCCGCCGGGCCGCGGAGCTGCTCCCGGGGGCGGTGGCCTGCACGGTCGCGGAGGCGCTGGCCGGTGCCGACGTGGTCTTCTGCTGCACGGACGCGTCCGAGCCCGTCCTGCGGCGGGCGGATCTGGCGCCCGGGGCCCACGTCAGCTCGGTCGGCGGCTCTCGCGGGCCGGAGCTGGACGCCGCCACCGTGCGGGAGGGTGCGCTCTTCGTCGAGTGGCCGGGCGCCGCCTCTCCCCCGCCGGCCGGCGCGCACGAGCTCCGCGGCGTCCCCGCCGAACGCCTCACCCTGCTGGGCGCCGTCCTCGACGGCACCGCCCCCGGGCGCCGCTCCCCCGACGAGCTGACCGTCTTCAAGTCCACCGGCCATGCCGCCCTGGACGTCGCGGCCGCCTCGGTGGTCCACCGCGCCGCGCGCACCCGCGGCCTCGGCACGGTGGTGGACCTGTGACGGCGGCTGCCGGTCTCCGGCCGGGCCTCAGTCGGGCAGGACGAGGAACTCCGCCGGTCCGAGCGTGAGGACGCCGTCGCTCAGCGGGGTGCAGCGGACGCCGCCCTTGTCGCGCAGGGCCCGCTGGGCGCCGGGGCCGATCACGGCGTCCATCCACGCGCAGGGCCGGGCGGCGCGGCGGACGGCCAGCAGGACGGGCCCGGTGCCGCAGTCCAGCGAGACCGTCCGGCCCAGGAGCGCGTCGACGTCGACCCCGCGGAGCAGCACGTTGCGGCGGGTGTGCCGCAGGTCCGTGCCGGGCCGGATGTCGAGCGGGAGGTTCTCGGCGGCCATCAGCGTGACGGCGGCGTCCCGGTGGGCCGGGCGGGCGTAGTAGCGGTCGCCGACGAGGCCGAGGCCCTGCCGCACCTCGGCGCTGCCGACGAGTTCGTCCGGGTGCGCCGGGGACGGCCCCTCCGACGGGCGTCCGGTGTACCGGTGCGCCGGCGACACCAGGAGCTGCACCACCTCGACCACGGCCATGCGGGCCAGCCTACGCCGCCGCGCGTCGCCGCCCGACGGGCCCGGCCCTCCGCGGGCATGCTGGTGGGATGGGTGACCGCGATGGCTGAGCCGAAGACCGTGCGGACGGGTGCCGACCCCGCCGCGTTCCTCGCGGGTGTAGGCGACGAACGGCGGCGCGCCGACGCGCAGCAGCTGTGCGACCTGCTCGCCGGGGCGACGGGCGCGCCCGCGGAGATGTGGGGCGGGTCGATGGTCGGCTTCGGCTGCTACCGCTACCGCTACGCGAGCGGCCGCTCGGGCGAGTGGCCGCCGATCGCGTTCGCCCCGCGCAAGCAGGCGCTGGTGCTGTACGTCGCCGAGGGCTTCGAGCCGTACGCCGGCCTGCTGGCCCGGCTCGGCCCGCACACCACCGGCAAGGGCTGCCTCTACCTCGAACGGCTCGCCGACGTGGACCGTGCGGTGCTCGCCGAGCTGGTCGCGACGTCGTTCGAACGGATGGACGGCCGGACGGTCACCCCGTAGCCGCGCGGCCCGCCGGACTCCGTTCGGGCCCGATGCCGAGACGGCCGGTGCGCCCTCCCCGCCGACGGCGGGACGGTCGCCTACGCTGCGGCAGACCGACGCGTCATCAGGAGAGGAACCCCTCATGGCATCCCGGCTCAACCCCTACATCAGCTTCGACGGCGACGCCCGCCAGGCGATGGAGTTCTACCAGGGCGTCTTCGGCGGCGACCTGGACCTGAACACCTTCGGCCAGTTCAACCCGGACCAGACCGGGGAGATGGCCGACCGGATCATGCACGGCATGCTGGTGACCCCGCGCGGCTACACCCTCATGGGCGCCGACAACCCGCCGGGCATGGAACACCGGCCGGGCAACAACATCACGGTGAGCCTGAGCGGCGACGACGACGCCGAACTGCGCGGCTACTGGGCGGCGCTGTCCGAGGGCGGCACGGTGGCCGTCCCGCTGGAGAAGCAGATGTGGGGCGACGTCTTCGGCATGTGCACCGACCGCTTCGGCATCACCTGGCTGGTCAACATCAGCGAGGCCTAGGCACCGTCTTCAGAAAGGCGCTCGGGTGGTGACTTCAGGGGCGCGTGGGGCTGTGAAGACGGGCCCCCGCGCCCCCTCGCGGGTCAGGCGGTGTCCTGGACCGGCAGCGCCGCCACCATCGGATGGTCCTTCCCGATCGGGCCGAGCCTGGCGCTGCCGCCCGGGGAGCCGAGGTCGGTGAAGAACTCGGCGTTCGCCGTGTTGAACTGCCGCCACGGCTCCGGGGTGTCGTCCTCGAAGTAGATCGCCTCGACCGGGCAGACCGGCTCGCAGGCGCCACAGTCGGTGCACTCGTCGGGGTGGATGTACAGCATCCGCTCCCCCTCGTAGATGCAGTCGATGGGGCACTCCTCCAGGCATGCCTTGTCCTTGACGTCCACACAGGGCAGGGCGATCACAAACGTCATCGGGCTGCCGTCCTCTCCGGTCGGTGCTGCTCGCCGTTCTGGCACGGCCGACCGTAGGGCCTCAAGTAAACTTGAGGTCAACAGGAGGCGGTGCATGACGACCCGACAGCCCGGCGAGGCCAGGGCCACCCCGGACGACTGGCTGGCCATCGGCGAGGTCAGCGCACGGACCGGCGCGGCGGTGTCCGCCCTGCGGTTCTACGAGGAGCTCGGCCTGATCGCGTCCGAACGCGACGAGCGCAACCAGCGCCGCTACCCCCGGCACATGCTGCGCCGGGTCGCCCTGATCTCGGTGGCGAAGCGGATCGGCATCCCGCTGCAGGACCTCCGGGAGGCGTTCGCCGACGTCCCGCTCGACCGGCCGCCGAGCCACGACGAGTGGCAGCGCGCCTCCCGCGGCTGGAAGCGCCGCCTGGAGGAGCGCCGGCAGACCATCGAACGGCTGGAGGCCGAACTCACGGGTTGCATCGGCTGCGGCTGCCTCTCGATGAAGGCCTGTGCCCTGCTGAACCCCGGCGACGCGCTCGCCGAGGACGGCGCAGGCCCCCGACGCCTGTGAGACGGACTCCCGTTCGGGGCGTCCCGCCACCGGTCGCCGCGGACCACCCGGCGGCGTTCGCGTGAACCCCGTTCGCCCACGGAGTGTCACCGCCGCCCCCGTCACCGCGCGGCCCCACCCTCTGACTGTGCGCCGCGGGAAGGGCCCGCCGGACGCCGCGCAGAACGGGGAGCCCCATGCCGCTCGATCGACGATCCGTCCTGCGCACCGGCGCCGTCGCCGTCGCCGGTCTCGCGTTCGCCCCGGGTTCCCTCACCCCCGCGGCCGCCGCCCCGCACACCCCCGGCCAGGACCCCGGGCCCGCCGCCTGGCGGGAGCTGCGCCGCCGCCTCAGCCCGGCCGCCCGCCTCTACCGGCCCGGCGACCCCGACTACCCGCTCCAGGCCGTCGCCGACAACCAGCGCTACGCCGCGATCCGACCGGCCGGCGTGCTCGCCTGCGCCACCGAGAACGACGTGCGCGTCGCCGTCCGCTGGTGCGCCGCCCACGACGTGCCCCTGGCACCGCGCTCCGGCGGCCACAACTACGCCGGGTACTCGACCACCACCGGCCTGGTCGTCAGCCTCCGTGCGATGAACCGGGTCACGCCGGCCGGGAGGCGGCTGCACCTCGGCGGCGGCGCCACCAACTCCGACGTCTACGCCGCCCGCGCCGCCGGCCTGTACTTCCCCGGCGGGCGCTGCCCAGGCGTCGGCGTGGCCGGCCTGGCCCTCGGCGGCGGACTCGGCTTCAACGACCGCAAGTGGGGCCTGACCTGCGACAGTCTCGTCGAGACCCGCCTCGTCCTCGCCGACGGCACCCTGGTCCGCGCCACCGCCGACGAGAACCCCGACCTGTTCTGGGCCTGCCGCGGCGGTGCCGGCGGCAACTTCGGCATCAACACCGCCTTCGTCTTCGACGCCGTCCCGGTCGACCGCCAGCGCGCCACCGTCTTCGACCTGACCTTCCCCCTCACCGCCGCCCGACCCGCCGTCGACCACCTCCAGCGCCTCCTCGAGGCCGACCGCAGCGGCGACCTCGACACCCGCATCGGTTTCAGGAACACCGGTGACGGCCGGACCTCGCTCTGGACCCTCGGCCAGCTCCTCGGCCCCGAGGACACCCTGCGCCGTCTCCTCGCCCCGCTCTTCGAACTGCGCCCCGACAAGGCGTTCATCGAGGAACGCGACTTCTGGACGGCCCAGGACCACCTCATGGACACCCCCGGAGCACCGGACTGCTACGCCTCCAAGTCGCTCGTCCCCGACCGGTGGCTGAGCCCCGCCGCCGTGGCGGACGTCGTCGAGTGGACCCGCTCCTGGCGGCCCGGACTCTCCGGCGCGACCGGCTACGTCACCCTCTTCGCCATGGGCGGCACCAGCGACCGGCCCCGCCCCGACGAAACCGCCTACCCGCACCGCGACGCGACGTACGTCATCGACATCGGCACCCACTGGAAGCCCGGCACGCCGTCCGACCAGGTGGACCGCCTGCTGGCCCAGACCCGTGCCGCCCACCGCACCCTGCGCCGCCGCCTCGACACCGACAGCGCCTACGTCAACTTCCCCGACCCCGACCTCCCCGACTGGCAGCACGCCTACTACGGCGCCAACTACACCCGCCTCACCCAGGTCAAACGCCGCTACGACCCGACGGGCCTCTTCCACTACGCCCAGGGCGTCACCGCGCGGAACGCCTGACACGGACGGCCCGAATCCCGCCGCCCGCCCGCCGTTCGCCCACCGCCCGCCCGTCAGCCGCCCGGGCGGCCGGAAGGCCGGGGTCCGGATGTGGCGGCGGCCGGGCCATGGGGCAGGATGGCAGTCCGTTCGGAATGCGTACATCCGCTCCAATGCGGCTGCGCACCACACGACCTGACAGGCGACAAGGTGACGACACAGTACATACGGCGGCCGGCGGCGGCCCGTTCCCTCGCCCTCCACGCTGCGGAGGCGGGACGGTGACGGTGACCCGGGACCTGGTCCTGCACGACTGGGTGGTGGCCGGCATCGCCCTGGCCTCCGGATGTGTGGCCGGTCTGGTCCTGCGGGCTCTGATGAAGTGGCTGGGCAAGCACGCGGGCCGGACCAAGTGGAGCGGCGACGACATCATCGTCGACGCACTGCGCACCGTCGTCCCCTGGGCGGCCGTGGTCGCCGGGGCCGCGGTGGCCGCTTCGGCGCTGCCGCTCACCGCCCGGATCGGGGGGCTGGTCGACAAGTCGCTGACGGCCGTGCTCATCGTCATCGCGACACTCAGCGCGGCCCGGGTGGTGGCCGGGCTGGTGCAGTCGGTGGCCGCGTCCCGGACGGGCGTCGCGGCGTCCGCGACCATCTTCGTCAACATCACCCGCATCGTGGTGCTGTCGATGGGCGTCCTCGTCGCCCTGGAGACCCTCGGGGTGTCCATCGCCCCGCTGGTCACCGCCCTCGGAGTGGGCGGCCTCGCGGTCGCGCTGGCGCTGCAGGACACCCTCGCCAACCTCTTCGCGGGCGTGCACATCCTCGCCTCGAAGACCGTCCAGCCCGGTGACTACATCCGGCTCACCAGCGGGGAGGAGGGGTACGTCGTCGACATCAACTGGCGCAACAGCGTGGTGCGCAACCTGTCGAACAACCTGGTGATCATCCCCAACGGCCGCCTGGCGCGGACGAACATGACGAACTACTCCCAGCCCGAGCAGAAGCTGTCGATCCTGGTCCAGGTCGGGGTCGGCTACGACAGCGACCTGGAGCACGTGGAGAAGGTCACCCTCGACGTCGTCGACAGCGTGATGGCCGACATCAGCGGCGGCGTACCCGACCACGAGGGCGCCGTCCGCTTCCACACCTTCGCGGACTCCAGGATCAACTTCACGGTGATCCTGGGCGTCGGCGAGTTCAGCGACCAGTACCGGATCAAGCACGAGTTCATCAAGCGCCTGCACCAGCGGTACCGCACGGAGGGCATCTCGATCCCCGCCCCCACCCGCACGGTCTCGCTCCAGCAGGACAACGCGGGCACACCGTCGCCCCTCCCGCAGGTCCCGCACCAGTGGGACGCGTCGTCCGAGGAACTGGCGGACCAACGGCGCTAGGACGTGTCCGGTCGATCACGTGCGGAGTCAGATGACGAGGGCGGCTGTGGTGACGGTGCCGAGGTGGCGTGCCGCGTCCGCACGGGTCGCGGAGTCGAGTGTGGACGCGGTTCAGCAGTCTCGCCCCGGCGCTCGCCTCCTTGCAGGACGGGCATGCGGGTGAGCACGGCGGACCGGGTGCTTTCCGAGGTCCGGTCCTGCGCCGGCCGGGCGATCCCGCCCGGCCGGCGGACGACCGGGCGGGGGTGAGGACCGCTGGTACGGCCGGGATTCCGGCCGTACCCGGGCCCTCCGGCAACGGGCTTCGCCCGTCCGCCCCACCGGCCGGCCGGCGGAGATCAGGCGGCCGGGAAGTCGGTGGCGGAGGCGGAAGCGGCAGCGGCGTCGAGGTCGGCCCGCAGTGCGTCGACCTTCGCGGTGGCGAAGGCGTGGGCGTCCGATCCCAGCACCTGCCGCAGCGGGCTGTCCCGGTCCGTGGCGTGGCGGATGATCGCCGCGGCTCCCTTGACGGGGTCGCCGAGCTGACGGCCTTGCAGGTCGAGATGGTCCGCGACCATGGCCCGGAGCTTCGGGTAGTGCTCACTGGTCCGGAAGGGCAGGGCCAGCGAGTGGGCACTGAGGAAGTCGGTGCGGGTCGGCGAACTCACCGTCGCGTACGAAACCCTCCCCCTGCCCGGCGACAGTGAGACCGTCCTGCTCCTCTACACGACCGAAGCCGCCTCCCCCTCCGGAGAGGCCCTCGACCTCCTCGCCTCCTGGACACTCACCCGCCCGTCCACCCCCGGTCCCACTGCCGCGGAACGGAGATGATCGGGCGGCCACGGTGCGGCGTGCCGGAGCGCCCCGGCAGGGCGGCCCCGGCAGCGCCGACCCGAGGCGGGATGTGATGGCTCTCCGGTTGATGAGGATTCCTCAATGAACCCATGTTCTTGAAGGGGTTCAGGGCGGTCCGGCCGGCCCGGGCAGCCTCGCACGGCGTCCGCCCGGGGGTGGTGAGGAGGGCATCGGCCCGGGGCTCGAGTGGCTCATTGGCGCTTCTCGGTGAACATGGTGATCAGGCCGTGGGCCGTGTTGTCGTCGGAGTCGATCCGGTGGACCTCGACTCCTTCGAAGGTGGCGATCTCGGCGCTGCGGGGGAACATGGACTGCTCGTACTCGGTGAGCGCGGCCTCGACGTCGCCGGGGTGTGCGGCGAGGGCCTTGCCGAGTTCGGCGCCGTCGAGCATGGCCAGATTGGCGCCTTCACCGTTCGGGGCCGCGAGGTGGGCGGCGTCGCCGACAAGGGTGACCCCCGGCACCCGGTCCCACCGGTGCCCTGCCGGCAGGGCGTGGTGGGGGCGCAGGACCGGCGCGGTGTCGCTGCCGGTGATCAGCGCGGTGAGTTCCGGTGCCCAGCCGTCGAACTCCGCCGCGATCCGCGCGGTGGCCGTGGCGGCATCGGTGAAGTCGATCGCGGCGAACCATTCCTGCGGCTTGGACAGCGCCACGTAGGTGTGCAGGGTGTCGCCGCTCTCCCGGTGGGCGAAGATCTCCTTGCCCGGCGTGGGCGCGATCATCGACCCGCCGCCGACCGCTTTCGCGGCGGCGGTGTGCCGGGTGTCGGCGTCGAACAGGTAGGTCTCGACGAACGAGGTGCCGACGTACTGCGGTGTGGCGGTGGAGAGCAGCGGCCGAACCCGTGACCACGCGCCGTCCGCGCCGACCAGCAGACCCGTCACGAGGGTGGTGCCGTCGGCGAAGGTCACCTCGTGGCGGCCGTTCCCGAGGGCGCGGGCGTCGCTGACCCTGTGCCCCCACCGAACGGTGCCGGCCGGGAGCGATTCGAGCAGGATGCCTCGCAGCTCGCCGCGCATCGCCTCGGGGCGTCCGCCCGTGCCGTCGTCGGTCTCTTCGAACAGGACGGTCCCGTCCCGGTCGAGGACCCGCATCGCCTGACGGCCCTCCAGGACGATGGCGCGGAACTCCTCCATCAGGCCGGCCGTTTCGAGGGCGAGCTGCCCGTTGTAGTCGTGGATGTCGAGCATCCCGCCCTGCATGCGCTCCGTCGGGGAGGAATCGGCCTCGTAGACCGTGACCGGGATGCCGTGGAGGTGCAGGACGCGGGCCAGCGTGAGCCCGCCGAGTCCGGCGCCGATGATCGTGACTGGGGTGTGTATGGTGACTCCTTCGGGATCGGGCCGCCCGGTGAGCTCCGGCCGGCCGTCTCCGGAAAGGTGCCAACCTCCGCTGACGAACCACAGGCATCCCACCGACAGCCCCCGACAGCGCTCCGACACGACACCGGCACGGCACCGGCACCGCAGATCAGCTGCCTGTCAGGCGGACACGCGCTCCTGGTTGGGCCCGTAACCAGGAGGGGACGGTGAGCGGGGGTGACCGTGTTCAAGGCTCTGACCGGAGTTCCGTGAAAACCGGGATGACCTCGCTGGAGCTGGCGCGTCCCGAGGGTGGGGACGGAGTACCGCTCGATTCCTCAGGACTCGGCGGCCGCACGGCCTCGGGGAACGCTCGGCCTTCGGGAGTAGGGCCCTGCGCCGGTACGGCGGTCGTCACCGCTGTTGGTACCGCAAGCACGACCGGCACGTCGAAGGTCGGCGCCCTGGGCTGGTGGCCGTCGCACCGGCACCGTACCCACAGACGGATCAGCCCTCCGTCGCAGCGGCTGCGCCGGTGGGCGTCGCCGTTCGACCGGACCGGGCGGGCGGCCGGGCGCGCTCCAGCAGGAGTTCGCGCCGTGCACCGGATTCCAGAGGCTCGGCGGGCACGCTGCGGCCGTCGGGGGTAGCCCTGTCGACACCGGGCCGGGACCGCAACGAGGACCGCGAGGCACGCGAGGACCGTGCCGGCGCGGCCGACCGGGGCTGTCGAGGACCGCGCCCCGTCACCGTGCCGGGCCCGGGCCGTCCGGGGGGACGGGCCGGGCCCGGTGTGGTCGGACGGTGCGTCAGGTCCACTGCTCGGAGGGGGCGACGCCGGGGACGGGCTTGCCGATCAGGGCGAGCGGGACGAAGAAGTTCACCTGGCCGATCGCTAGGGTGAGGGTGGTGAGGGCCGTCGGGTCGAAGTGCCGGGCGGCCTCGGCGTAGAGCTCGTCGGGGACGCGCTCGCCGGCCGGGTTCGGGGTGAGCACGGCCTCGACCAGGGCCAGCGCGGCGCGCTCCGCGGGGGTGAAGTAGGGGGCGTCGCGCCAGGTGGCGACGGCGGTGATCCGTTCCTCGCTCTCCCCCGCCTTGCGCAGCATCCCGGCGTGCATCACGACCAGGTAGGTGCTGCCGACGAGCTGTCCGGCGCGCAGCTGGACGAGCCCGATGGTGGTCCGCGGCACGGAGCGGTTGCCGGTGGCGCGGAAGAGCCAGCCGCTCAGCTCCTTCAGCTCGGGGACGAGCGCCACGGGGTCGGACATCCGCGAGGTCAGGGCAGCGGTCTCTGTGGCAGCGGTCTCCGTGGCAGTGGTCTCGGCGGCAGCGGTGGAGGCGGCGGTGCTGGTGCTGGTGTTCACGGCGGGTTCCTCCCGGCGGGTTCCGATGTGCTTGCACTGCACTGACGGATGCCGTCCCGAGGATGTGACGGCTTCGCCGAAGAAGTTCCTCCCGCCGGGCGCCGCAGCCGGCCGCCGGGCCGTCAGGCGCCCGGCGGGACCCGGCGGCCGCGGTGTCGGCGGCCGTGGGCATACTGGCGCGATGCCGATAGCCGACGACCCGCAGCCGCACCCCTCCGAGGAGCCGGAGCCCGGTGCCCCCGACCCGTTCGAGGGGCTGGTGCTGGACGAGCGGTTCGTCCGCGCCGCCACGGTGAAGGAGCCCGCGGCGCGGACCCGTGAGCTGTCGGCGAGGTGGCGGGTTGAGCCGCCGGTCGATCCGGGTGGCCGCCGCTGGTCGCCGTCGTCCCCGGGCCCCGTCCGGCGGCCGGGGGGCGGTCGCCGGGCGCTGACGGTGGCGTTGGCCGTGCTGGCGGCGGCCGGAGCGGTCGTGGCGGTGACGCTCCGGCCGGGCGGTCTGCTGGCGGGCGCCGGTCCGGCCCCCGAGGTCCCGGTGATCACCAAGGCGCAGGACACCGCGCTGCCGGGCGGCGGGACCACCACGGGCAGCGCATGCGGCTCGAAGGGCTTCCACCACTACGCCGTGCCGCCGCGGTCCGACCCGGCCGCGGGCACGGGCACGTCGGACGAGCGGCCGGGTCCGCAGCTCGTCCTCACCTCCTACGGCTTCGAGCGGCTGGGGAGCGGCGACCCCGGGCACTTCACCGTCGGCCTGGCGTTCGCGCAGGTCGGCGGGCGGACCGGCGGGCAGGGGTCGGCGCGCCCGCTGCCGGGGTCGGGTCCGTTGACCGCCGCGGTCGAGATCGAGGGCCCGGACGGCCTGGTGGGCGGTGCCTACGGCCTGCCGCTCACGGACGGGGAGGCCGCGCCGCAGGACGCCGGGGCGCAGGCGGTGGACCTCCGCTCCGGCGGCGACGCGGATTTGGTGCTGCCGCTCGCGGCGCTCTGCCCCGGCGTCGACGCCCTTGCGGTCTCCCGCGGGCTCGCCCCGCCGGTGGACGGGTCGAACACGATCACCGGCCAGCCGCGGTACACGCTGACGGTCTCGGTCTCGGACCCGGCGGTCGGCGATGCGCGGCGCGCCGCGGGCTCGCCCGTGCGCGGGGACGTGCTGAGCGCCACCAACCGCGTGCCGCTCCGGTAGATCCGGTGGCGCGGGGAGCCCCGGTGGCTACGGGCGTTCCTTGGGGGCGTTCTGGGCCGTCCGGGCCGGGTCGGTCTCGGCGACCGGGGCGAGGATGTCGTCCATCGCCTTGAGCAGGTCGGCGTCCAGCCGGACGCCGGCCGCCCCGGCGTTCTCGACGACCTGCTCGGGTCGGGAGGCACCGATGATCGCGGCGGAGACGTTCGGGTTCTGCAGCACCCAGGCCACGGCCAGCCCGGCCATGCTCAGGCCGGCCTGCTCGGCCAGCGGGCGGAGCAGTTGGACGCGTTCGAGGACGTCGGCGCGCATCCACCGGGCGACGTACTCGGCGCCGCCCTTCTCGTCGGTGGCCCGGGAGCCGGCCGGCGGGGCGGCGCCGGGCAGGTACTTGCCGGTGAGCACGCCCTGGGCGATCGGGGACCAGACGACCTGGCCGATGCCGAGTTCCTCGCAGGTGGGGACGACCTCGGCCTCGATGACCCGCCAGAGCGCGCTGTACTGCGGCTGGCTGGAGACGAACGGCACCCGCAGTTCGCGGGCGAGGGCGTGGCCGGCGCGGATCTGGTCGGCCGTCCACTCGGAGACGCCGATGTAGAGGGCCTTGCCGGCGCGGACGACGTCGGCGAAGGCCTCCATGGTCTCCTCGAGCGGGGTCGAGGGGTCGTAGCGGTGCGCCTGGTAGACGTCGACGTAGTCGGTCTGCAGGCGGCGCAGCGAGCCGTCGATGGCCTCCATGACGTGTTTGCGGCCGAGGCCGCGGTCGTTGCGGCCGGGGCCGGTGGGCCAGAACAGCTTGGTGAGGATCTCCAGCCCTTCGCGGCGTTCGCCCTTCAGCACCCGGCCGAGCACCGCTTCGGCGCGGGTGGCGGCGTAGACGTCGGCGGTGTCGAAGGTGGTGATGCCGGTGTCGAGGGCGGCGCGGATGCAGGCCGCGGCGGTGTCCTCCTCGACCTGGGAGCCGTGGGTGAGCCAGTTGCCGTAGGCGATCTCGCTGATGACCAGGCCGCTGCGGCCCAGGTGACGGAACTCCATGCCGGTGGTCCTCTCCGAACGGGTGTCCGTCCGATCATCCCCCGTCGTAGGCGGCCCTGCTGGCCTGGATCCGGGCGTTGTGCTCGACGGCCCAGCCGGCGAGCGCCAGTGCGGGCGGGATGAGGCTCCGGCCCAGGTCGGTGAGCGCGTACTCGACGCGCGGCGGAACCTCGGCGTGGGCGGTGCGCGAGACGAGGCCGTCGCGTTGGAGGTTGCGCAGGGTGAGGGTGAGCATCCGCTGCGAGATGCCGGGGATGTGCCGGTGCAGTTCGCCGAAGCGCAGCCGGCCCTCGTCGAGGGTGGCGACGACGAGCAGCGTCCACTTGTCGCAGATCCGGTCGAGGACGGCGCGGACGGTGCTGCCGCCGTCGCCGCGGATCATGCAGGTGTGTTCGTACTGCGTCATGGCTGCTCCCCGTGTCTCACGCACATCCGTGTGCCTTTTGTAGGCCCTCCGGCCGTGACCCATGATGGGCGCCTCACCGCAGGTCACTGCTCCCAGGGGGCTTCTCATGCATGTCGCGTACTGGTTCGTCGCTGCGCTCCTCGCGCTGTTCTACCTCTACTCGGGCGGCAAGAAGGTGCTGCAGGACCGGGAGGTGCTGCGCCCGATGATGGGCTGGGTGGACGCCGTGCCGCTCCCGCTGGTCCGGGTGGTCGGGGCGCTGGAGGTGCTGGGTGCGCTGGGTCTGCTGCTGCCGCCGCTGACGGGGGTCGCCGTCGGGCTGGCCGTGGCGGCCGCGGTGGGCCTGGTGCTGGTGCAGGTCGGTGGCGCGGCGCTGCACCTGTCCCGGGGCGAGGTGCGGGAGATCGGGCTGAACCTGGTGCTGCTGGTGCTGGCCCTGGTCGCCGCCTGGCTGGGCACGGCACTGGTCTGAATCGCTCGGCCGCTGCGGCGGGGCCGGTCAGGCGAGCAGGGCCCGGACCGCGCGGCAGGTGATCGCGGACGGGCGGTGGATGCCGAGGCGGACGGCCGTCGACCGGATCCGGCGGTTGGTGGCCTGCTGGGGCAGGTACACCCCGGAGTCGAGCAGGACGACCGCGAGTCGCATGGCCTTCAGCCGGCGGTTGTGGTCGATGTACCACTCGCGGGGCATGCCGGCCGGCAGCGGCCGGACGGCGGGCGGGCCGGAGCGGTGGACGGGACGCGCCCGCCGGGTGGACGGCGTGCGGTGGACGGACGGCGTGCGGCGGACGGACGGGACGAGTGCCTGGGCAGCGGACATCGACGACCTCCTGGTGCGGTGGTTGGGGGCGCTCGCTGATGAATCCCATGGTAGGCGGGGGTACTGACAATCCGCCGGGTCGCCGGGTCAGGACCGCAGGAAGGCCTCCAGTGCGGTCGCGAAGGCCACCGGGATCTCGTGCATCGGGTAGTGCCCGGAGTTGGCGAGGACGGTCAGTCCGGCGTTCGGGTAGTGCTCCAGCCAGGTGTGGCGCATCAGTTCGGCGGAGAGCGCCGGGTCGTGCTCGCCGACGAACACGCCGACCGGCAGCGGGCTGCCCGCGACCTTGGCGGCGAAGTCCTGCGTCGTCCAGTCCGCCAGGTAGCCGGCGAAGGCCTCCGGCCGGGAGCCTGCGACCGAGCGGGCGGTCATCCGGTCGAGCCAGCGGCCGCAGGCCCGGTGGCCGGTGACGAGGTCGAGGATGGCCCTGCGGTTGGCCGGATACTGCACCGCGCCGTGGAAGAGTTCGTGGGCGTCGCCCTCCAGCGGGTAGGCGCTCGCGGGGACGGGGGCCACCGCGGCGAGCCGGCGCACCCGGGTCGGCGCCTCGGCGAGGATCCGCTGCGCGGCCTTGGCCCCCATCGAGTGCCCGACCAGCGAGAAGGTGTCCCAGCCGAGCTGGTCGGCGAGCGCGAGCGCGTCCGCGGCGATCTCGGCGAGGGTGAACTCGCCGTCCACGTCGATCCGTTCGCCGTAGCCGCGGTAGTCGAGGAAGGCGTAGCCGAACGCGTCCGGATCGAGCAGGTCGGGGAAGTCGCCCCAGCCCGCGCTGGTGCCGAACCAGTCGTGCAGCACGAGGACCTTGTGCGGGCCGGTTCCGATGCTTCGGTGACTGATCGCCATCGTCTGCTCCCTCTGCGTGATGGTGCCGGGCGGGTCGATCATCCCACCCGGCGCCGGGCGACACGCCAGGACGGATCGCGCCATCCCGGCCGGGAGGCGCCGTGCCGCACCCCTTGTGAAATGCGTCCATTGGACGCATGATGGGGCGCCGAAGCAGTACCGACCGGGAGAGGGGACACCGTGGCGGAGACGATCAGCGCGTTCATGCCGGTGCAGGAGGGCCTCGAGTTCGACCTGCCACCGCAGTTCGCGACCGTCGAGGAGGAGCGCGAGCACCGCAAGCAGCGCCTGGCCGGCGCCTGCCGGGTCTTCGGGCGGCTCGGCTTCTCCGAGGGGGTGGCCGGGCACATCACCGTCCGCGACCCGGAGTTCCCGGACATGTTCTGGGTCAACCCGTTCGGCCTGTCGTTCCGTCAGGTCCGGGTGTCCGACCTGCTGCTGGTCGACCACGAGGGGCGGGTCCGGCACGGCCGCCGCCCGGTGAACCGGGCCGGGTTCGTCATCCACTCCGCGATCCACGCGGCCCGGCCGGACGTGGTCGCCGCCTGCCACGCGCACGCCGTGCACGGCAAGGCCTGGTCGAGCCTGGGCCGCCCGCTGGACCCGATCACCCAGGACGCCTGCGCGCTCTTCGAGAACCACGTGGTGGTCTCCGAGGGCGGCGGCGAGGTCGTCCTCGACGAGGAGGCGGGCGCGCTGCTCGCCGCCGTCCTCGGCCCGCACCGGGCCGCGATCCACCAGAACCACGGCGTCTTCACGGTCGGCGAGTCCGTCGAGGAGGCCGCCTGGTGGTTCATCAGCATGGAGCGCAGCGCCCAGGCCCAGCTGCTCGCCGAGGCCGCCGGAACGCCTCGGGTGATGAGCGCCGAGGCGGCCCGCTACACCCGCGAGCAGACGGGCTTCCCGCTCGCCGGCTGGTTCTCCTTCCAGCCGCTGTGGCAGGACGTCGTCCGCTCCGACCCTGACCTCTTCGAGTGACCGGGCCGGCCTCGCCGGGCTCGGCCGCCTGGTGGCGGCAGCGGTACGACGAGCGGGCCCGGCGCCGGCCCCGGGCGGGCGGACTGACCCTGGCGGCGATCACCGCCGCCGCCCTGGAGATCGCGGACGGCGAGGGGCTGGACGCCCTCACGATGCGCCGCCTCGCCGACCGGCTGGGCACCCGCCACACCTCGCTGTACCGGTACGTCGCCAGCCGGGAGGAGCTCCTGGTGGAGCTGGTGGACCACGTGCTCGCCGAGGTCCGGCTGCCGGAGGAGACGGCCGACTGGCGGTCCGCCCTGGCGGCCGGCGCCCGCGGGTTCCGCGGCGTCCTGCTCGGCCATCCCGCGGTGGCGCCGCTGTTCGTCGCCGGCCAGCTGCTCGGCCCGAACGCGCTGCGCGCCCGCGAGCACGCCCTCGGTGTGCTGATCACGACCGGCTGGGAGCCCGCCACCGCGGTGCACGTCTACCTGACGGTCATGCACTTCGTGATCGGCTCCGCCCAGATGGACGCGGGCGGCGCCGCACGGACGGCGGCCGAGCGCGCCGCGATGGCCGAGCTGTTCGCGGCCCTGCCGGAGTCCACCCACCCGGTCGTCCGCCGCCACGCCGAGCTGCTCAACGCGCCGGACAGCGACGAGGAGTTCGACTTCGGGCTCACCGCGCTGCTGGACGGCGTCGCCCTGCGCCGCCCGGCGCCGTGACCGCGCGCCCGACCACCGTGCGCCCGACCACCGTGCGCCCGACCACCGGCAGTCCCCGACAGGAGGCACCGTGACCCCGCCGACCGAGACCGAGCTGCCGCCGCTGGCGGAGTGGACCGCGGGCGGGCGCCGCCTGGCCGTCCGCGGCCCGCGCGGTGCGCACACCCTGTTCGTCCGCCAGGACGGTCCGCCCGGCGGGCGGCCGGTGACGCTGCTGCACGGCTTCCCGACCTCCTCGCATGACTGGGCGGCCGTGGCGCCCCGACTGGCCGCGGACGGCTGCCGGGTGACCACCCTCGACCTGCTCGGCTTCGGCGAGAGCGACAAGCCGCGCCGGCACGCGTACTCACTGCTGGAGCAGGCCGACCTGGTGCAGGCGGTGTGGCAGGAGCTCGGCGTCGGCGCGACGGCGCTGGTGGCGCACGACTACGGGGTCAGCGTCGCGCAGGAGCTGCTGGCCCGGGACGCCCCGCGGATCACCCGCACGGCGTGGCTGAACGGCGGGCTCTGGGCCGACCTGCACCGGCCGGTCCCGATCCAGCGGCTGCTGCACGGCCCGCTCGGGCCGCTGCTGGCCCGGGCGACGACCGAGCGGCGGTTCGCCGCCTCGATGCGGCAGGTGCTGGCCCGGCCGGTGTCCGACACGGCACTGCACGAGATGTGGCTCGGCATCGCCCGTGCGGACGGCCGGCTGCTCGCGCCGCGGCTGCTGCGCTACATCGACGAGCGGCGCCGCCACGCGGCCCGCTGGGGCGCCGCCCTGGAGGGCTACGACGGACCGATGCTGTTCGTCTGGGGCCCCGCCGACCCGATCAGCGGCGCCCATGTGCTGGCCCGGGTCCGCGAGCGGATCCCGCACGCGGCGGCGGTCGAACTCGCCGGCCCGCCGCCCACCGGCCACTACCCGCAGGTGGAGAACCCGACCGAGGTCGCAACGGCCCTGCTCGCCTTCCTGCGCGACTAGGACGTGTCTTCAAAGGCGTGCGGATGCCACACAGGGGCGCGTGGGGGCACCTGGCGTGACCACCCGGCGCCCGGACGACGCGGTCTTGTCCGCTTCGGAGCGGTCCGGCAGGCTGCCGCGTGGGCGGCGGGGCTCCCGGTCGCCCGAGCGGTGGCTCGGCGCGCCGGGTGGTTGGCTTGGCAGGGCGGCAATGCCCAGGTCGGTAGATTTGTCCGGGTTGTCGCGCTTTGGACGCCTTCGATGGGTCTCCCGGGAGCCGGGAAGGGGACTGCATGACTGTGATGACCGACCCCGAGACACCGCTCGCGTTGTTCCCCGGCCGTCCGCCGGCAGCCGTCCGCACGCTGGTGGACGTGCTGCGGGCGACGGCCGCGGCGCACCCGCACGAGCCCGCGCTGGACGACGGCCGCACGGTGCTGGGCTACGCCGACCTGCTCGACGAGGTCGAGCGGCTGCGGCGGCACCTGGCCCGGGCGGGCATCGGCCTCGGCGACCGGGTGGGCGTCCGGGTGCCGTCCGGCACCAACGACCTGTACGTGTCGATCCTGGCCGTGCTGGCGGTCGGCGCCGCCTACGTGCCGGTGGACGCCGACGACCCGGACGAGCGCGCCGAGCTGGTCTTCGGCGAGGCCGACGTCAACGCCGTGCTCGGCCCCGACCGGGAGCTGGGCCGGGTCAAGCCGTCCGGGAACGAGGCCGCGAGCCCCGACCCGGAGGACGACGCGTGGATCATCTTCACCTCCGGCTCCACCGGCCGGCCCAAGGGCGTCGCCGTCACCCACCGCAGTGCCGCCGCCTTCGTGGACGCCGAGGCCGGACTGTTCCTCCAGGGCGAGCCGATCGGGCCGGGCGACCGGGTGATGGCCGGGCTGTCCGTCGCCTTCGACGCCTCCTGCGAGGAGATGTGGCTGGCCTGGCGGCACGGTGCCTGCCTGGTGCCCGTCCCCCGGGCGCAGGTGCGCAGCGGCGCCGACCTGGGCCCGTGGCTGGCCGAGCAGGAGATCACGGTGATCTCCACCGTGCCGACCTTGGCCGCGCTCTGGCCCGCCGAGGCGCTGAACGAGGTCCGGCTGCTGATCTTCGGTGGTGAGGCCTGCCCGCCGGAGCTGGCCGAGCGGCTGGTCACCGAGGGCCGCGAGGTGTGGAACACCTACGGCCCGACCGAGGCGACCGTGGTGGCGTGCGCCTGCCCGCTGACGGGCGAGGGCCCGGTGCGGATCGGCCTGCCGCTGGACGGCTGGGAGCTGGCCGTCGTCGACGGGGAGGACCGGCCGGTGCCGATGGGCGGCAGCGGCCAGCTGGTGATCGGCGGTGTGGGGCTGGCCCGGTACCTCGACCCGGTGAAGGACGAGGAGAAGTACGCCCCGCTGGAGGCGCTGGGCTGGGCCCGCGCGTACCGCAGCGGTGACCTGGTCCGCGCGGACCCCGAGGGGCTGGTCTTCCTCGGCCGCGGCGACGAGCAGGTGAAGCTCGGCGGCCGCCGGATCGAGCTGGGCGAGGTGGACGCCGCCCTGCAGGCGCTGCCGGGGGTGGCCGGTGCGGCCGCCGCCGTTCGTTCCGCCCGCAGCGGCAACCAGCTGCTGGTCGGCTACCTGGTCGTCCGGGAGGGCTTCGACCGGGCGGCCGCGGTCGAGCGGCTGCGCTCCGAGCTGCCCGCGGCGCTCGTCCCGCTGCTCGCGACCGTCGAAAAACTGCCGTGCCGCACCTCCGGCAAGGTCGACCGGGCCGCGCTGCCCTGGCCGCTGCCCGACGTCGAGCAGGGCGGCCCGGGCGAGGAGCTGTACGGCACCGAGGCGTGGCTGGCGGAGCAGTGGGCCGAGGTCCTCGGGGTGCCGGTGCGCAGCGCCGACGACGACTTCTTCGCGATCGGCGGCGGTTCGCTGGCGGCCGCGCAGCTGACCACCCGGCTGCGCACCCGCTGCCCGGCGGTGTCGGTGCTGGACGTCTACCAGCAGCCGACGCTGCGCAAGCTGGCCCGGCTGCTGGAGCGGTCCGCGCCGGCCGGGGCGACGGCCCGCCGGGTGGAGCCGACACCGATGCGGGCCGGGCTGGTGCAGCTGTCGGCGCTGCTGCCGCTGTCCGCGCTGATCGGGCTGCGGTGGAGCGTCCCGCTGCTGGCGCTCGGCTCGGTGCTGCACGTGCTCGGCGGCTGGGCCTGGGTGCCGGCCGCGCCCTGGTGGGCGGTCGCGGCGGGTGCGGCGCTGCTGTTCTCCGCGCCGGGGCGGCTGGCCGCCGCCGCGGGCGGTGTCCGGCTGCTGCTGCGCGGTGTCGGGCCGGGCACCTACCCGCGGGGCGGCGGTGTGCACCTGCGGCTGTGGGCCGCGGAGCAGTGGGCCGAGGCGGCCGGTGCCACCTCGCTCTCCGGGGCGTGGCTGACGCGCTACGCCCGGGCGCTGGGCGCGCAGGTCGGCGAGGACGTCGACCTGCACACGCTGCCGCCGGTGACGGGTCTGCTGCGGCTCGGCAAGGGCTGTGCGATCGAGAACGAGGTCGACCTCGCCGGGTACTGGCTGGACGGCGACCGGCTGGAGGTCGGCGCGATGAGGGTCGGCGCGGGCGCGGTGGTCGGGACGCGCTCGGTGCTGTTCCCCGGCTCCAGGGTCGGCAAGCGCGCCGAGGTCGCGCCGGGCTCCGGCGTGGCCGGGCACGTGCCGACCGGGCAGCGCTGGGGCGGCGCCCCCGCCGTCAAGATCGGCAAGGCGGAGCGCGGCTGGCCCAAGCAGCGGCCCGCCCGCAGCACCCGGTGGGCCGCGGTCTACGGCCTGACCGGCTCCGCCCTGGCCCTGCTGCCCGCGCTGTGCCTCGTTCCGGCGCTGCTCACGGCCGGGCTGTTCGTCCACCCCGGCGACGACCTGCCGACGGCGCTGCGCGGTGCGCTGGCCGCGGTGGTGCCCGCCACCCTGGTGTACGGCCTGGCGTACGCGGCGGTCGTGCTGGCGCTCGTCCGGCTGCTCAGCCTCGGGCTGCGCACCGGCCACCACCCGCTGCACGGGCGGACGGGGTGGCAGGTGTGGACGGTCAGCCAGCTGATGGACCACGCCCGGCAGACGCTCTTCCCGCTGTACGCCGGGCTGATCACCCCGCTGTGGCTGCGGCTGCTCGGGATGCGGGTCGGCCGCCGCGCCGAGGTCTCGACGGTGCTCGCGCTGCCCAGCCTCACCACCGTCGGCGACGGCGCCTTCCTCGCGGACGACACCCTGATCGCCCCGTACGAGCTGGGCGGCGGCTGGCTGCGGGTGGGCCGGGCCGCGGTGGGGCGCAAGGCGTTCCTCGGCAACTCCGGGATGACCGCGCCCGGCCGTTCGGTGCCGGACCGGGGCCTGGTGGGCGTGCTCTCCGCCACCCCGAAGAAGGCCAAGCGGGGCAGCTCCTACCTCGGGATGCCGCCGGTGAAGCTGCCGCGGTCGGCGGACACCGCGGACGCCGCCCGTACCTACGAGCCGTCCGGCAGGCTGCTGTGGGCGCGCGGCCTGACCGAGCTCGGCCGGCTCGTCCCGGTGTTCGCCTCGGCCGCGCTGGCGGTGCTGACCGCGGTCGCGCTCTGCGCCCTGGACGGTGCGGTGCCGGGCGGTGCGGTGCTGTTCGCCGGACCGGTGCTGCTCGCCGCCGGGGCTGCGGCCTGCGCGGTGTCGGTCGCCGCGAAGTGGCTGCTGGTCGGCCGCTGCCGGGCGGCGGAGCACCCGCTGTGGAGCGGCTACGTGTGGCGCAACGAGCTCGCCGACACCTTCGTCGAGGTGCTGGCGGTGCCGTGGCTGATCGGCCGGGTGCTCGGCACCCCGGTGCTCAACGTCTGGCTGCGGGCCCTCGGCGCCCGGGTCGGCCGCGGCGTGTGGTGCGAGAGCTACTGGCTGCCGGAGACCGACCTCGTCACCCTCGGCGACGCGGTCAGCGTCAACCGGGGATGCGTCCTGCAGACGCACCTCTTCCACGACCGGATCATGCGGCTCGATACTGTGGAACTCCGCGAGGGCTCGACCCTGGGCCCGGGCGGGATCGTGCTGCCCGGCAGCACGATCGGGGCCCGCTCCACGCTCGGCCCGGCCTCCCTGGTGATGCGTGCGGAGTTCGTCCCCGACGACACCCGCTGGCTCGGCAACCCGATCGAGGCCTGGCAGCGCCCCGGGCACCGAGCCACATGACCGAGACCGCGCACGGAGAGAACCGACCGGTGAGCCCCAAGCAGACCGAGGCCGCTGCCGCCGACCCGTACTTCCCGAACAACGGCGACCACCGGTACCGCACCCACCGGTACGAACTCACCCTGGACTACCGGCCGGGCCCCAACCGGCTGGCCGGCACGGCTCGGATCACGGCCATAGCGGGCCGGGCACCGCTGCGCGAGTTCGCCCTCGACCTCGCCCCGTTCAAGATCGGCCGGGTGCTGGTCGACGGGCGCCCGGCCCACTACACGCACCGCGGCGGGAAGCTGCGGATCAAGCCCGCCAAGCCCCCGACGGCCGGCGCCGCCTTCACCGTCGAGGTGCACTGGTCCGGCAACCCCAAGCCGGTCCGCAGCCCCTGGGGCGGACTCGGCTGGGAGGAGCTGACCGACGGCGCGCTGGTCGCCAGCCAGCCCGTCGGCGCACCGTCCTGGTACCCGTGCAACGACCGGCCGTCCGACAAGGCGAGCTACCACCTCTCGGTCACCACCCCCTCGCCGTACACCGTGGTCAGCGGCGGCCGGCTGCTCACCCGGACCACCCGCGCCTCCGCGACCACCTGGGTGTTCGACCAGCCGGCGCCCACCGCCAGCTACCTGGTCGGCCTCTCCGTGGGCCCGTACCGCGCCGTCCCGCTCGCGTCGCCGAGCCCGGGTGCCGTGACCCAGACCGGATACGTCCCGGCCCGGCTGCAGCAGCGCTTCGAGCACGACTTCGCGCGGCAGCCGCAGATGATGGCGCTCTTCGAGGAGCTGTTCGGTCCGTACCCGTTCGCCGAGTACGCGGTGGTGGTCGCCGACGAGGAGCTGGACGTCCCGGTCGAGGCGCAGGGCCTCGCCACCTTCGGGACCAACCACGTCGACGGCTTCCGCGGCAGCGAGCGGCTCATCGCGCACGAGCTCGCCCACCAGTGGTTCGGCAACAGCGTGACCATCGGCGGCTGGCGGGACATCTGGCTCAACGAGGGCTTCGCCAAGTACGCCGAGTGGCTGTGGTCGGAGCACTCCGGCGGCCCGAGCGCCCAGCGCAAGGCCGAGGCCGCGTACCGCAAGCTCCTCGCGCTGCCGCAGAACATCCGGATCGGCGACCCGGGCAGGAGCCTGATGTTCGACGACCGGGTGTACGAGCGCGGCGGTCTCACCGTGCACGCCCTGCGCACCGCCCTCGGTGACCAGGTCTTCTTCCGGCTGGTCCGCGACTGGGCGACCAGCCGCCGGCACTCGGTGGTCACCACCGCCGAGTTCGCCGCGCACCTCGCCCGCTACGGCGGCCACGCCGCGGACGGCCTGCTCGACGCCTGGATCGGCCGCCACCGTCTCCCGCCGCTGCCGCTCGCGGCCCGCGCGACGCCGCTGTAGGGGCGGTCCCGGCACCGGCCGGCGCGGCCGTGCGGCCGTGACGGGGGCTGTTACCGATCCGCGCGGTGGCCGTTACACGGCCGGAGGGAGTCCGTGAGGAGCGCTTCCTAGCGTGTGCGTCACCAACTCGCGTTCACCCGGACGGGAGTGGCGAGCATTCGGAGGAGTCCTCATGTCACGTACCTCGACCGTGCACCGCTCGGTGCGCTCCGCGCTGGTCTGCGCCGGAGCCGGGGTCGCCGTGGTGCTGTCCGCCGGCGCCGCGGCCGCCGACGGGTCGTCGCCGAGCCCGGTCCCCTCGGCCCCGGCGCCGACGGCCACGCGCAGCGCCGTGCCCAGCCCCGTCCCCACCCTGCCGCCGGTCGGCGCGGGCGGCCGCCGGGGCGGCCCGGCCCCGGTCGGGCCGGGCGGGCGCCCCCACCGCCCCCCCCCCCCCCCCCCCCCACCCCCCCCCCCCCCCCCCCCCCGGGCCGCCCCCCCCCCCGCCGGAGCACCCCGGCACCGATCGGTCCGGACGGCCGCCCGGCCGGCACCGCGCCGCGGGGCGGCGCCCAGACCGGTGAGGCGGACGCGGGCACCTCGCCGACCGCCGTCGTGCTCGGCTCCGTGCTGGCGCTGGCCGGCGCGGCCGGGATCGGCACCGCCGTCGTCCGTCGGCGCCGTGCCGGCGCGCAGTCGTAGCCGCAACCGACGCGGCCGGCGCCCCTCGTGGGTGCCGGCCGCGTCGGCCGGCGCGCTCGTCCTCGCACTGGGGCTCGGCACGGTGGCGTACGGCCTCACGCCCGACGGGGAGCCGGTGCGGATCTCGTACACCGGCCCCGACGCCTCGCCGCCGACCCACGCCGTGCCGTCCACGGGTGCCACCGGTCCCGGCTCCACACCGGAGGCCGAACGGTCGGCCTCGCCGCCGATCCGGCTGCTGATCCCCCGGATCGGGGTGGACGCCCCGGTCGGCCCGGTCGGCCTGAACGGCGACGGCACGGTCGAGGTCCCGCCGCTGGACCGGCCCGGCCGGGTCGGCTGGTACCGCGACAGCGCGGCACCGGGCCTGCCCGGACCGGCCGTCCTGCTCGGCCACTACCGCACCCGCAAGGGCCCCGCCGTCTTCGAACGGCTGCCGACGCTGCGCCCGGGCGACACCGTCCGGGTGCGGCGGGAGGACGGCCGCACGGTGACGTACCGGGTCCGGGCGATCCGCCAGTTCCGGAAGTCCGCCTTCCCGACCGACCTGGTGTACGGCGCCACCCCCGACGCACAGCTTCGGCTGGTCACCTGCGGCGGCACGATCGGGCAGGACGGGCACTACAGCGACAACATCGTCGTCCTCGCCGACCTGGCCGACGGAGCGTGACCCCGTCGGCGGCCGGACGGTGACCGGCCGACCGGCGGAGCGTGGCCGACCGTCCGGCGGGCGGCGGGCCGCCGGTCGGCATGGGGCAGACTGGCTGCCCTCGCGTCGTCCCGGTACGACCGTCAGCGTCCCCGTACGACCGTCAGTCCCCTTAGGGCCACCAGGAAAGGCACCGCAGCACGTGAGGAAGTGGACAGGCCCACCTGCCCGGACCGGGACGGGCGGCCGTGCCGTGGCGGCGGTCGCGGCCGTCGTCGCGGCGGTCCTGGTGCTCGCCCAACTCTGCGACGACGAGGGGCTGTTCCACGCCTGCGGGGCCTGGATG
>NZ_BAAALD010000003.1:0-3466 GCF_039528095.1 Kitasatospora arboriphila | reverse complement strand
CGTCGCGGCGGCCCTGGTGCTCGCCGGCTGCGACAGCCCGGGCACCCTGCACGACGCCGGCCCGGCCCGGCAGGTCGCGGAGCACCCCAGCCCGCAGCCGCTGTGGCCGGCCGCCGCGACCTCGGCCCCGGCGACCCCGCGGGCCGAGTCGGACGCGCCGCCGCCGTCCCCGCTGCCCGGCCTGGCCGCCCCGGCCGGCGGACTCGGGCAACTGGACGCCCTGGCCGTCCTGCTGGACGACCCCGCGCTGACCGACCTCGAACACCGCGCGCTGTCCGGGGACTGCACCCGGTGCACCGTCCAGCCCGCGCAGTTCCGGGACCTCAGCGGGGACGGCCGGCCCGAGCTGATCACCGCCGTACTGACGGCGGAGGCCGACGGGCGCGCGGTGCTGCACGTCTACAGCGACCGGGACGGGAAGGTCCTCCCGGTGCTGGCGGTCGGCGCGAACGCCGGGTTCACCGCCGACACCGTCGGACGGGACCTCGTCCTGCACGAGCCGGACGGGCCGACCGCCCGCACCAGCAGCACCTACCGCTGGAACGCCGTCCGGATGGCCTTCGTCGACCGGCAGACCGTCTACACCGGGCCCGCCGACGGCGCGGCCGGCTGCCCGACCCCCGAACCCACCGTCCCCGCCGCCCGGCCCACGCCCACGCCCACCCGCCCGGACGGCGTCGTCATCGGCTCGGCCGCTCGGCCGCTCGGCCGCTCGGCCGCCCCGTCCCCCGTCCCCACCCTCCCGGCGAGGCAGCGATGACCGCACCGATCCCGTCCCTGCCGGCCGCGCCGCCCATGCCGCGGATCCTGCTCGTCGAGGACGACGAGGTGATCCGCGAGGCGACCCAGATGGCGCTGGAACGGTACGGCTTCCCCGTCGACACCGCCGCGGACGGCCTCCAGGGCCTGGAGCGGTTCCGTGCCCGGCGGCCGGACCTGATGCTGATCGACGTGATGCTGCCGATGCTCGACGGGGTCGGCCTGTGCCGGCGCGTCCGCGAGGAGAGCAGCCTGCCGATCCTGATGATGTCCGCCCGCGGCGAGGCGGTCGACGTGGTCTCCGGCATGGAGGCCGGGGCCGACGACTACGTGGTGAAGCCCTTCGAGATCGCCGTCCTGGTCGCCCGGATCCGCACCGTGCTGCGGCGCACCGGCCCGGCCGCCGCGCCCGCCGCCCCGGGCCCGGCCGGTGTGGCCGGCGGCGCCCCGGCGGACGCGGCGCAGCCCGGCCCGTCCGCGCTGCTGGTGATCGACGACCTGGCGGTGGACACCGACGCGATGGAGGTGACGGTGGCCGGCGAGCCGGTGCCGCTCACCCCGACCGAACTGCGGCTGCTGCTGGAGTTCACCGCCGCCCCCGGCGTGGTGATGGAACGCCAGACCCTGCTCTCCCGGGTGTGGGACTACTCCTGGGACGCCGACAGCCGGGTGGTGGACGTCCACGTCCAGCGCCTGCGCGCCAAGATCGGCGCGGGCCGGATCGAGACCGTCCGGGGCTTCGGCTACCGCCTGCGGCGCATCCGGTGACGCTCCGCCGGCAGATCGCCGCCGTCATCGCGCTGGTCTCCTGCCTGGTCGCGTGCACCGTCGCCGTGCTCGTCCACCGGGCGTCGGTGGGCCAGCACACTGACCAGGCCCGGGCCTCCGCGGAGGCCGCCCTGGACGCCGTGCTCACCGGGTACGACCGCACCGGCGAGCTGGTCGGCGGCTGGCACGCCGCGGTGGACGACCCTGCGGTGCCCGCCGACCTGCGGGCACTGGCCGCGCGGGGCCGGCAGGGCTCCCTGCTCGGCCCCGGCCCGAACGGCACCGCCATGTGGGCGGCGGCCGGCGCCGGCGGCCGGGTGGTGTCCGTGCGCCTCGACTTCGCGGGCGACGAGCAGGCGGTGGCGGACCTCGACCGGGCGGTGCAGATCGCCGCGGCGCTGTCCGTCGCGGTCACGGTGCTGGCCGGGGTGCTCGCCGCCGACCGGATCAGCCACCGGCTGAGGACGGCCGCCCGCACCGCCCGCACCATCGCCGCCGGCGACCTCGACGCACGGATCGGACCGCTCGGCCGCCGCCGCGACGAGGTCTTCGAACTGGCCACCGCCGTCGACTCGATGGCCGCCGCGCTGCGCAGCCGGCTGGAGAACGAGCAGCGCTTCACCGCCGACGTCGCGCACGAGCTGCGCACTCCGCTGACCGGCCTGCTCACCGCCTCCGAACTGCTGCCGGACGGGCGGCCCACCGAGCTGGTGCAGAACCGGGTACGGGCGCTGCGCGACCTGACCGAGGACCTGCTGGAGGTCTCCCGGCTGGACGCCCGTGCCGAGTCCGCCGACCCGGCCGACCTGCCGCTGGCGCAGCTGGTGGCCCGCACGGCGGCCGCCGCCGGGCGGCCGGTCGAGCTGGTGGTGTCCGCCGACGCGACGGTCAGCACCGATCCGCGGCGGTTCGACCGGGTGCTGGCCAACCTGGTGGCCAATGCCCACCGGCACGGCGAGCCGCCGGTGCGGGTGCGGGTGGACGGGCCGGTGGTCACCGTCCGCGACCACGGGCCGGGGTACCCGGAGTCCGTGCTGCGCGACGGCCCGCAGCGCTTCCGCACCGGCGCCCGGGAACGCGGCCACGGCCACGGACTCGGCCTGACGATCGCCCAGGGCCACGCCGAGGCCATCGGGGTGGCCCTGCACCTGGGGAACCACCCGGAGGGCGGCGCGGTCGCCGAACTCCGGCTGCCCGTCCCCCGCACGGGCTGAGCACGCGGCCCGGCTACCGGTACCAGTCGCCGGTCTCGCGCAGCGCCCGTCCGAGGTACTGGGCGAGGCCGTGGCAGGCCAGGGAGCGGCTGTCCGTCTCGTGGTCCCAGACGAAGACCTCGGTCCGCGGCGGCGTGCGGACGAAGGCGAACTGGTCGCCTCCCCCGTTGTCGCCGAAGAACATCAGCGGCTCGAACGGCATGTAGAGCGCGGCGAAGTCCGCGGCGGCGCGGAACTCGGCGTTGTCCCGGGCGATCCGCTCGGCGCTCCAGACGACGTCGTCGCCGCTTCGTCCCCGCACCCCGTCGCACTCCCGCAGCAGCGCGGCCAACTCGGCGGGCAGCGGCTGGCCGAGCGCCGCCTCGACCGCGGCCAGCGCCTCCTCCCCCGCCGGCTCGCCGAGGTCGGCGTCGCCCGCCGCTTCCAGGATCAGTTCACGCCACACCGGAGCAGCATGTCAGACCCGGGGGCCCGGGTCGGTGCCGGCACCGGCCGAGGCCGAGGCCGAGGCCGAGGCACGGCAGTGCAGGGAGTTGATCGCGTACTGGACCAGCAGGTGCGCCCAGATCTCCTGGTGGACCAGGTCCGGGGTCGCGGACCGCAGTGCCCGCGTGGCACCGGGCAGCAGCGCCTCCGGCTGTCGCCGCCGGTGGGCGGCGGCCAGGTCGGGCGCCGGTGCGATTCGCCGGGCCGTGGAGGGTTCCGCCGGCGGCGAGGTAGGCGAG
>NZ_BAAALD010000002.1:209217-233679 GCF_039528095.1 Kitasatospora arboriphila | reverse complement strand
CCTCCCAGCCTTCGGCCGGGAGGTGCCCCCACGCGCCCCTCAAGTACTGGCTACTTCTTCGCCGAAGTCACCCGGTACACGTCGTAGACGCCCTCGACGCCGCGGACGGCCTTCAGGACGTGGCCGAGGTGCTTGGGGTCGCCCATCTCGAAGGTGAAGCGGCTCATCGCCACCCGGTCCCGGGAGGTCTGCACCGCCGCCGACAGGATGTTGACGTGCTGGTCGGAGAGCACCCGGGTGACGTCCGAGAGCAGTCGCGAGCGGTCCAGCGCCTCGACCTGGATGGCCACCAGGAAGACCGAGGACTGGGTGGCCGCCCACTCGACCTCGATCATCCGCTCGGGCTGCTGCGAGAGCGCCTCGACGTTCACGCAGTCCGAGCGGTGGATCGAGACGCCGTTGCCGCGGGTCACGAAGCCGACGATCGGGTCGCCCGGCACCGGGGTGCAGCAGCGGGCCAGCTTGACCCAGACGTCCTCGGTGCCCTTGACGATCACACCCGGGTCGCCCTTGGCGCGGCGCCGCAGCGAGCGGCTCTGGTGCGTCGGGGTGGCCGTCTCGGCGAGGTCCTCGGTCGCGCCCTCCTCGCCGCCGAGCGCCTGCACCAGCTTCTGCACGATGGACTGCGCGGCGACGTGGCCCTCGCCGATCGCGGCGTAGAGCGAGGAGATGTCGGGGTACCGCATCTCGTGCGCCAGGGTGACCAGGGAGTCGCCGGTGAGGATGCGCTGGATCGGCAGGCCCTGCTTGCGCATGGCCCGGGCGATGGCCTCCTTGCCGTGCTCGATGGCCTCCTCACGGCGTTCCTTGGAGAACCAGGCACGGATCTTGTTGCGGGCGCGCGGCGACTTGACGAAGGTGAGCCAGTCCCGGGAGGGGCCGGCGTTCTCCGCCTTGGAGGTGAAGACCTCGACGGTGTCGCCGTTCTCCAGCTCGGACTCCAGCGGCACCAGGCGGCCGTTCACCCGGGCGCCGATGCAGCGGTAGCCGACCTCGGTGTGCACGGCGAAGGCGAAGTCCACCGGGGTGGCCTTGGCGGGCAGCGCTATCACGTCGCCCTTGGGGGTGAAGACGAAGACCTCGTTGCTGGAGAGGTCGAAGCGCAGCGACTCCAGGAACTCGCTCGGGTCCTCGGTCTCCTTCTGCCAGTCCAGCAGCTGCCGCAGCCAGGCCATCTCGTTGACGGCGTCGGCCTTGTCGTGCTTGCGGGCGTGCGCGGGGGTGTCGGTGCGGACCTTGGAGGCGCCGGCCACCGCGCGCTGCTTGTACTTCCAGTGCGCGGCGATGCCGTACTCGGCGCGGCGGTGCATGTCGAAGGTGCGGATCTGCAGCTCGACCGGCTTGCCGCCGGGCCCGATGACCGTCGTGTGCAGCGACTGGTACATGTTGAACTTGGGCATCGCGATGTAGTCCTTGAACCGCCCCGGCACCGGGTTCCACCGCGCGTGGATGGTGCCCAGCGCCGCGTAGCAGTCGCGGACGGTGTCGACCAGGACCCGGATGCCCACCAGGTCGTAGATCTCGGCGAAGTCGCGGCCCCGCACGATCATCTTCTGGTAGACCGAGTAGTAGTGCTTCGGCCGGCCGGTGACCTGGGCCTGGATCCGGGCGCCGCGCAGGTCGCCCTGCACCTGGTCGATCACGGTGGCCAGGTACTCGTCCCGCTTGGGCGCGCGCTCGGCCACCAGGCGCACGATCTCGTCGTACATCTTGGGGTAGAGGATCGCGAAGGCGAGGTCCTCCAGCTCCCACTTGATGGTGTTCATGCCCAGCCGGTGCGCCAGCGGGGCGTAGATCTCCAGCGTCTCGCGGGCCTTCTTCTCCTGCTTCTCCCGCTTGAGGTAGCGCATGGTGCGCATGTTGTGCAGGCGGTCGGCGAGCTTGATCACCAGGACGCGCGGGTCCTTGGCCATCGCGACGACCATCTTGCGCACGGTCTCGGCCTGCGCGGCCTCGCCGAACTTGACCCGGTCCAGCTTGGTGACGCCGTCGACCAGCAGTGCGACGGAGTCGCCGAAGTCCTGCCGGAGCGTCTCCAGGCCGTAGTCGGTGTCCTCGACGGTGTCGTGCAGCAGGCCCGCCATCAGGGTGGGGGCGTCCATGCCGAGCTCGGCGAGGATGGTCGCCACCGCGAGCGGGTGGGTGATGTACGGGTCGCCGCTCTTGCGCTTCTGGCCGCGGTGCCACTTCTCGGCGACGGCGTAGGCCTTCTCGATCTCCTTGAGCAGGACCGGGTCGGCCTTCGGGTCGTTCGCCCGGATGGTGCGGAACAGCGGCTCCAGGACGGGGTTGACCGCGCTGCTGCGCTGGCCGCCGAGCCGTGCGAGGCGGGCGCGCATGCCGCCGCCGGAGGAGGGCCGGTGGCCGGGCGGCGGGGCGGGACGCGCCGGGCCGGCGCCGGAGGGCGCGGGACGGCTCTCGGGCGCGGTGGCCTCCGCGGTGGGCACAACCTCGTCGGGCAAGGACACTCCTCGGGGGCGCAAGGGCCTCCCCCTCTTCGGGCGGTCGCGCCATCGGTCGCACCCGTCGGTCGTGCAACCGAGAGGGGATGAATCTTCATGGTACCGAGAGTGCGGCCCGGTCGGTCGGCCGCCCGGCGCGGAACCGGGACCCGAGGGCGCGGCGGCCGGCCCGCGGACCTGCCGCCGCGCCTAGGTCCGCGCGGGTCAGACGGTGACCAGGGCGTCCAGCGGCGCCCCGGCGAGGTGGCCGGTGAGCCGCTCGCGGCCCGGCAGGAAGCCGAGCTCCATCAGCACGACCACGCCGGCCAGCTCGGCGCCGGCCTCGCGGACGAGGTCCAGCGAGGCGCCGAGGGTGCCGCCGGTGGCGAGCACGTCGTCGACGACCAGCACCTTCTCCCCGGGCGCGAAGGCGTCGCACTGGACCTCCAGCGTGGCGGAGCCGTACTCGAGGTCGTAGGAGCGGGCGAAGACGTCGCCGGGCAGCTTGCCCTTCTTGCGGATCGGCACGAAGCCGAGGCCGGCCGCGAAGGCCGCCGGGGCGGCCAGGACGAAGCCGCGGGCCTCTAGGCCGACCACCTTGGTCGCCCCGAGCTCGGCGGCGCGGCCGGCGAGCGCCCGGGTGAGCGCACCGAAGGCCTCCGCGTCGGCGAGCAGCGGCGCGATGTCCTTGAACAGCACACCGGGCTTCGGGTAGTCCGGGACGTCCCGGATCCGGCTGGTCAGCAGCTCGGCGAGGACGGGGTCGGGGGAGGTCACGTGGGGTCCTTCGGGGGTCGGCGGGGGCCCTGCGGGCCTGGTGTGCGCAGCGGGCCGGACGTGGCCGGCGGGCCCGATCTGCGGTTCGACCTTACCCGCAGCGACACCCGGTGACGGAAAAGGTCCGGCCGGCCCGAGTCTCCTCGGGCCGGCCGGACCGTGCGGCGCGGTGTCCGGTCAGCGCTTGCCGGACGGGCGGCCCTTGCCGCGGGTGCGGGCGACCGGCTGGTTGCGCTGGCCGACCACGCCGGCGCCGACCTCCTCGCCGTCCTCCGCGTTCTCGCCGCCCTCCGCGGTGCCGGCGGCCTCGGCGGCCTTGGCGTCCGCGGCCCGGCGCTGCGCGACGCGCTTGGCGAGCGCGCGCATCTCCGGGGTCTGCTCCTTGAGCTGCGCGAGCAGCGGGGTGGCGACGCAGATCGACGAGTACGCGCCGGCGGCCAGACCGATGAACAGCGCGAGCGAGATGTCGTTCAGCGTGCCGGCGCCGAGCATGCCGCCGCCGATGAACAGCAGGGCGGTGACGGGCAGCAGGGCGACCACGGTGGTGTTGATCGAGCGCACCAGGGTCTGGTTGAGGCCCAGGTTGGCGGCCTCGCTGTAGGTGCGCTTGTTCTGCTTGGTGATGCCCCGGGTGTTCTCCTTCACGGTGTCGAAGACGACGACCGTGTCGTAGAGCGAGTAGCCGAGGATCGTCAGGAAGCCGATCACGGTACCGGGGGTGACCTCGAAGCCGACCAGGGCGTAGACGCCGATGGTGATCAGGAGGTCGTGGATCAGGGCGACCAGCGCCGCCAGCGCCATCCGCCACTCGAAGGCGATGGCCAGGTAGGCGGTGACCAGCACCATGAAGACGACCAGGCCGAGCAGGGCCTTCTGGGAGATCTGCTTGCCCCAGGAGGGGCCGATCACCTGGGCGTCGATGTCCTTGGTCGGGACGCCGATCTCCTTGGAGAGCTCCTGGGAGAACGCGGGGCCGCTGATCTTCTCCTCGGAGCTGACCTGGATGCGGATCTTGCCGTCGCCGGTCTTCTGCACCTGCGCGGTGGTGTCACCGGTGATGTGGTTGGCGGCGTCCTGCGCCTGCGAGACCGTCAGGCCCTGCTTCTGGACGGTGTAGACCGAGCCGCCCTTGAACTCGATGCCCAGGTGCAGGCCCATCGCCAGGCCGATCGCCGCGACGAGGACGATGACGCCCGAGATGGAGTACCAGATCTTGCGCTTGCCGACGAAGTCGAAGCTGACCTCGCCCTGGTAGAGCCGGTGGCCGATGTTCCGAAGGGACATGGCGTCAGGCCTCCTTGGGGGCGTTGGCGGACGGGCGGCGACGGCTGCCGCGGATCGGCGGGCGGGCGCCGAGCCGCTTCGGGTCGAGGCCGGACCACGGGTGGCCGTTCGCGAAGAACTTCCGCCGCGCCAGCAGGGTGATCATCGGCTTGGTGAACAGGAAGATCACCACGATGTCGAGCAGCGTGGTCAGGCCGAGCGTGAACGCGAAGCCCTGGACCTTGCCGACCGAGACGACGTACAGCACCGCGGCACACAGGAACGACACGAAGTCGGAGACCAGGATGGTGCGGCGGGCGCGCGGCCAGGCGCGCTGGACGGCGGGCCGCAGCGGGGCGCCGTCGCGGACCTCGTCGCGGATGCGCTCGAAGTACACGATGAACGAGTCCGCCGTGATGCCGATGGCGACGATCGCGCCGCAGACCGCGGGCAGGTTCAGCGCGAAGCCGATGCTCCTGCCGAGCAGGCACATGATCGCGTAGGTCAGGATCGCCGAGACCAGCAGACCGGCGATGGAGACCAGGCCGAGGCCGCGGTAGTAGACGAGCGAGTACACGACCACCAGCACCAGGCCGATGGCGCCGGCGATCAGGCCGGCCTGCAGCTGGTCGCCGCCGAGCTGCGGGGAGACGGTGGTGACGTCGCTCATGTCGAAGGTCAGCGGCAGCGCGCCGTAGCTCAGCACGTTGGCCAGGCCCTTGGCGTCCTCCTGGCTGAAGCTGCCGGAGATGGTGGCCGAGCCGCCGGTGATCGACTGGCTGACGTACGGGTGGGAGACCACCTTGCCGTCCAGGACGATGGCGAACTGGTTGGCCGGGGAGGCCTGCGTGGCCAGGGTGCCGGTGGTGCTCGCGAAGGCCTTGGAGCCGTTGTCGTTGAACGACAGGTCGACCTGCCAGCCGCCGGCCCGCTGGGTGTCGAACAGGGCCGAGGCCTTGGACACGTCGGCGCCGTTCACGGCGACCGGGCCGAGCGCGAACTTGTACCAGACGCCCTGCTCCTTGTCGTAGGAGCAGCCGACCGCGTTCTTCTTCGGGTCGGTCTGGTAGTCCTTGCGCTGCTCCGGCTTGGAGCAGTCCAGCGCGGCGAACTGCTGCTGGACGTCGGCCGGCACGGTGCCCTGGGTGAGCGCCGCGGTCAGCTGCTCGGGGCTCATGCTGGTCGGCGCGGACGGGGTGGCACCGCCGCTCGGGGCGGCCGAGGCCGAGCCGGACGCGGTGGCCGAGGGCTTCGCGGAGGTGGACGGGTCGGCCTTCAGCGCGTCGCTCACCGCGCGGCCGGCCTTGCTGGCGCTGGCGCTGGGGGCGGTGGACGCCTTGCCGGAGGGGCTCGCGGAGGCACCGGAGGCGCTCGCGGACGGGCTGGCGGAGCCGGACGGGGACGGCGAGCCGGTGTTCAGCGACGAGGGGTCGACCCCGGTCGGCGCGAGCGCGACCACGGGACGGAAGTAGAGCTTGGCAGTCGTGCCGATCTGCTCGATCGCCGCCTGCTTGTCACCGCCGTTGGGGATGTTGACGATGATGTTGCTGTCACCCTGGGTCTGGACCTCCGCCTCGGAGACGCCCATACCGTTGACGCGCTTCTGGATGATGCCGGTCGCGATGTCCATGTTGGACTTGTTGATCGCGGCCTTGTCGTCCGACTTGGCGGTCAGGGTGACGCTGGTGCCACCGGCGAGGTCGATTCCGAGACGGGGCGTCTTGGTGCCCGTCCCGAACATGAGGGCGACCAGTCCGACGGTGACCACCAGGATCAGGGCCAGCGCCCGCCCCGGGTAACCGTCGCGCTGGCGCGACTTGGGTGTTGCCACCTTGCTCGTTTCTCCCTGTCCATGCCGCCGCGGGCCGCGCCCCGGTCCGGCGTGAGGCGGGACGGGGGACGGCGGCGCAGGGCGGCCCTGAGGTCATCTGGGCCGGCGGCCGGTTGCCGCACGGCCTGGGTGGGCCCGACCGTACTACTTGGTCTCGGTGGCGTCGGCCTCGGCGTCCTTGGCGAGGCTCAGCGGCTTCTCGGTGTCCTCGGCCTCGGCGGCCGGCTCCTCGTCGGCCTCCGCCGGGCGGCCGTTGATGATCGCGTCGTACTCGAGCGGCTCCAGCACGGCGGCGACGGCGCCCTTGGTGTAGTGCACCACCACGCCGGGGGCGACCTCCAGCTCGACGGTCTCGTCGTTGACCGCCTTGACCTGGGCGTACATGCCACCGATCGTCCGCACGCCGGCGCCCGGCTGGAGGGTCGCCTGCATCGACGCCGCCTGCTGCTGCCGCTTCTTCTGCGAGCGGAACATCAGGAAGATCGCGACGATCGGGAGGATGAGGATGATGAGATTAGCCACAGCCAGGGTCCTTTGCGGGCCGCCTCGGCCGGCGGCCTGGTATACGTCGGCCCGTCGGTCGAGAGGGGCGGTCCGGCGGAGTCTAGGCGACCCGCACTGTACGGACAACGCCAAGCATGCCAGTGTGCCGCCGAAAGTGGCGACCCTTGGCATGCACCCGTTTTCCGGTGGCCGACTAGCGGCCGTCCGGGAACAAAGCGGCCTGGTCGGACGTCTTCGCCCCGCCGCCCTGCACGGGCGGGGCCATCCCGAGGTGGCGCCAGGCCGCCGCGGTGGCGATCCGGCCGCGCGGCGTCCGGGCGAGCAGCCCCTCGCGGACGAGGAAGGGCTCGGCGACCTCCTCGACCGTCTCGGCCTCCTCCCCCACGGCGACGGCGAGGGTGGACAGGCCGACCGGGCCGCCGCCGAACAGCCGCAGCAGCGCGTCCAGCACCGCGCGGTCGAGGCGGTCCAGGCCGCGGGCGTCCACCTCGTACACGTCCAGCGCCTGGGCGGAGATCTCCCGGGTGACCCGGCCGTCGTGCCTGACCTGGGCGTAGTCGCGGACGCGGCGCAGCAGCCGGTTGGCGATGCGCGGGGTGCCGCGGGAGCGGCCGGCGATCTCGGCGGCGCCGGCCGGGTCGATGTCGACGTCCAGCAGGGCGGCGGAGCGGTGCACCACCTGCTGCAGCTCGGCGGGGGCGTAAAACTCCATGTGGCCGGTGAAGCCGAAGCGGTCGCGCAGCGGGGGCGGCAGCAGGCCGGCCCGGGTGGTGGCGCCGACCAGGGTGAACGGCGGCAGTTCGAGCGGGATGGCGGTGGCGCCGGGGCCCTTGCCGACGATGACGTCGACCCGGTAGTCCTCCATCGCCATGTAGAGCATCTCCTCGGCCGGCCGGGACATCCGGTGGATCTCGTCGAGGAAGAGCACCTCGCCCTCGGTGAGCGAGGAGAGGATCGCGGCGAGGTCGCCGGCGTGCTGGATGGCCGGGCCGGAGGTGATCCGGATCGGCGCGCCCAGCTCGGCGGCGATGATCATCGACAGGGTGGTCTTGCCGAGTCCGGGCGGGCCGCTGAGCAGGACGTGGTCCGGGGCGGTGCCGCGCTGGCGGGCGGCCTGGAGCACCAGGGAGAGCTGCTCGCGGACGCGCTCCTGGCCGATGAACTCCTCCAGCAGCTTGGGGCGCAGGGCCGCCTCGACGGCCTGGTCCTCGCCGTCGGCGCCCGCCCCCACCAGCCGGTCTGCCGCCGGGCGGTCGGCGGGGTCGGTGTCGTACGGGCTCATCGGGAGCAGCTCCAAAGTCGACATGACGACTGGTCGTCAGATGGTCAAAGCGTCGGCGGTCAGGCGGGTCCGGGGGCCGCCGGGACCGGTCAGCGGGCCCGGTTGAGCCCCCGCAGGGCGGCCCGCAGCAGGGCGCCGATGTCCGGCACCTGCTGCGCCTCGGCCTCCGGTGTGACCGCGGCGACGGCCTCGTCGGCCTCGCGGGGAGCGTAACCGAGACCGACCAGCGCGGCGTGCAGCTGCTCGTGCCAGGGGGCCGGGCCGGTGGCGACCGGCTTCTGGGCGGGCACGGCGCCGTGCGGGGCGCCGAGCTTGTCCTTGTACTCCAGCAGCAGCTTGGCGGCCTTCGCCTTGCCGATGCCGGGCACCGCGATCAGCGCCTTCTCGTCGCCGCCGGCGACCGCGGCCCGCAGCGCGTCCGGGCTGTGCACGGCCAGCATCGCCTGCGCGAGCCGCGGGCCGACCCCGGGCGCGGCCTGCAGGACCTCGAAGAGGGCGCGCTCGTCGTCGTCGGCGAAGCCGAACAGGGTGAGCGAGTCCTCGCGCACCACCAGCGAGGTGGCGAGCCGGGCGCTCTCGCCGATCCGCAGCCCGGCCAGGGTGTTCGGGGTGCACTGGACGGCCATCCCGACCCCGCCGACCTCGACGACGGCCGTGCCGGCCGCGATGTGGGCCACCGGGCCCTGGACGAAGGCGATCATCGGCGGTACTCCTGACGTGCGGCGGGGCGCCGGGTCGCGGGCGCCGCGGGCGCCGGTGCGGACTTGGCGAGTGCGGCGGCGATGCGGCCCTGGGCGCCGCCCCGCCAGATGTGGCAGATGGCGAGGGCGAGGGCGTCGGCGGCGTCGGCCGGCTTCGGCGGGGCGTCCAGCCGCAGCAGGCGCTGCACCATGGCGGTGACCTGCGCCTTGTCGGCCCGGCCGGAGCCGGTGACGGCGGCCTTGACCTCGCTCGGGGTGTGCAGGGTGACGGGGATGCCGCGGCGGGTGGCGCAGAGCATGGCGACGGCGCTGGCCTGGGCGGTGCCCATCACGGTGCGGACGTTGTGCTGGGCGAAGACCCGCTCGACGGCGACCAGGTCGGGCCGGTGCTCGTCGAGCCACTGCTCCAGGCCCTGCTCTATCTGCAGCAGGCGCACGCCGATCTCCGCGTCGACCGGGGTGCGCACCACGCCGACGCCGACCATCCGCAGCGGCCGGCCGGGGGCGCCGTCGACCACGCCGACGCCGCACCTGGTCAGCCCCGGGTCCACGCCCAGTACCCGCACTCCGCACCCCGTCTTCCGTGTCGCCGCCCGGCCTGCTCCCGCGGCCCTCCGCAGGGTACCGGGCGGCACCGACAACGCCCGCGCCACCGCACCCGAACACGCCGCCGCCCGGCAGTCGCGGGGACTGCCGGGCGGCGGGAGACGGGTGATCAGGCGTCGAGCTCGGCCATGATCTCGTCGGAGACGTCGAAGTTGGCGAAGACGTTCTGCACGTCGTCGCTGTCCTCCAGCGCGTCGATCAGCTTGAAGATCTTGCGGGCGCCGTCGGCGTCCAGCTCGACCTGAACGCTGGGGACGAAGTTGGCGTCGGCCGAGTCGTAGTCGATGCCGGCGTCGACCAGCGAGGTGCGGACGGCGACCAGGTCGGTGGCCTCGGAGACCACCTCGAAGGCCTCGCCGAGGTCGTTGACCTCCTCGGCGCCCGCGTCCAGGACGACGTCGAGCACCTTGTCCTCGTCCACGCCGTCGGCCTTGGGGACGATCACGACGCCCTTGCGGGTGAACATGTAGGACACCGAGCCCGGGTCGGCCATCGAGCCGCCGTTGCGGGTCATCGCGACGCGCACGTCGGAGGCCGCGCGGTTGCGGTTGTCGGTGAGGCACTCGATGAGGACGGCCACGCCGTTCGGGCCGTAGCCCTCGTACATGATGGTCGAGTAGTCCGCGCCGCCGGCCTCGGCGCCGGAGCCGCGCTTGACGGCCCGGTTGATGTTGTCGATCGGGACGGAGCTCTTCTTCGCCTTCTGGATGGCGTCGTACAGCGTGGGGTTGCCGGCCGGGTCGCCACCGCCGGTGCGCGCCGCCACCTCGATGTTCTTGATCATCTTGGCGAAGAGCTTGCCGCGCTTGGCGTCGATCACGGCCTTCTTGTGCTTGGTGGTAGCCCACTTAGAGTGGCCGGACATCGCCAGCTCCTTTACGTCGCCAAAGGGAAATGAACAGAGGAGATCTTACCGGTGTCGTCACCGCGGGGTGGCACACGGTCAGCGCGCCGCCCGCCGGACTCAGCGCAGGGCGTCCTCGACCATCCGCACGAAGTACTCGTGCACGCGGTGGTCGCCGGTGAGCTCGGGGTGGAACGAGGTCGCCAGCAGGTGGCCCTGCCGGACGGCCACGATGCGGCTGTCCGGGCCGTCGGCGGCCGGCACCTCGGCCAGCACCTCGACGCCCGCGCCCACCGACTCGACCCACGGGGCGCGGATGAACACGCCGTTGACGGGCGTCCCCTCCAGGCCGCGGAAGTCGATCGCCGACTCGAAGGACTCGTTCTGCCGGCCGAAGGCGTTGCGGCGCACCGTCATGTCGATGCCGCCGACGGTCTCCTGGTCGTCCCGGCCGTCGAGGATCTTGTCGGCCAGCATGATCATGCCGGCGCAGGTGCCGTAGACCGGCATGCCGTCGGCCACCCGGGCCCGCAGCGGGTCCATCACGCCGAACAGCAGCGCCAGCTTGGACATGGTGGTGGACTCACCGCCGGGGATCACCAGCGCGTCCACCTCGGCCAGCTCCTCGGCGCGGCGCACCGGGCGGGCGACCGCGTCGGCGGCGGCCAGCGCGATGAGGTGCTCGCGGACGTCGCCCTGGAGGGCCAGGACGCCGATGGTCGGGGTGCTGCTGGACACGGTGGTTACCTCTTCGGTCGTGGCGGGGGGACGTGCGCCGGCCCGCCGCGCGGACGTGCTGGGCGGCGGGCCGGCGTGGCGCGGGTGGTTACCAGCCGCGGTTGGCGTAGCGCTCGCTCTCGGGCAGGGTGTCGCAGTTGATGCCGACCATGGCCTCGCCGAGGTTGCGGGACGCGTCCGCGATGATCTTCGGGTCGTCGAAGAAGGTGGTGGCCTTCACGATGGCGGCGGCGCGCTTGGCCGGGTCGCCGGACTTGAAGATGCCGGAGCCGACGAAGACGCCCTCGGCGCCGAGCTGGCGCATCAGCGCGGCGTCGGCCGGGGTGGCGACACCGCCGGCGGAGAACAGCACGACGGGCAGCTTGCCGAGCTCGGCGACCTCCTTGACGAGCTCGTACGGGGCGCGCAGCTCCTTGGCGGCGGCGTACAGCTCGTTGTTGTCGAAGCCGCGCAGCTTGGCGATCTCGTTCTTGATCTGGCGCAGGTGGCGGACGGCCTCGACGACGTTGCCGGTGCCGGCCTCGCCCTTGGAGCGGATCATGGCCGCGCCCTCGGCGATGCGGCGCAGGGCCTCGCCGAGGTTGGTGGCGCCGCAGACGAAGGGGGTGGTGAACGCCCACTTGTCGGAGTGGTTGACCTCGTCGGCCGGGGTGAGGACCTCGGACTCGTCGATGTAGTCGACACCGAGCGACTGGAGGACCTGGGCCTCGACGAAGTGGCCGATGCGGGACTTGGCCATGACGGGGATGGAGACCGCGGAGATGATCTCCTCGATCATGTTCGGGTCGGACATCCGGGCCACGCCGCCGTCCTTGCGGATGTCGGCGGGCACGCGCTCCAGGGCCATGACCGCGACGGCACCGGCGTCCTCGGCGATCTTCGCCTGCTCGGCGTTGACCACGTCCATGATCACACCGCCCTTGAGCTGCTCGGCCATGCCGCGCTTGACCCGGGCGGTGCCGATCTGCGGCTGGTCTGCGGTGATGGGGGTGGTGGACACGTAAGACCTCACTCGAAGATGAACCAGTGCTATCGACTTATCGTAGGCCCGGAACGCCCCTTACCGATGCGCCATACAGTCCAGCCGGACCGTCCGGGTACGACAAACAGTAGCCGTTCAGGCCGGGGCGCCTTCGGGGGTGAGCGCCGCCGGGGGCTCGTCGTCCATCTCGAACGCCATCGGGAAGGGCGCGCGCCCGGCCAGCCGGAAGTACCGGACGAGGCGGTGCTCGCGCACCGCGCGGGCAGCCCGGACGGCGTCGTTGTGGAATCGCCGCGCCATCGGCACCCGGCGGACCGCGGCCGTGAGATCCGTCACGGCCTCCTTGCCACCTGGCGCGTCCAGCAGCGCCGCGACCTGCTCCGGCTCGGCGAAGACCGCGCGCAGCGCGAGGCTCAGCTCGCTCTCCGCCACCTCCCGGTGCTCGTCCTCGGCCTGCCGGGCGGCGTGCGAGGCCTCGTACAGCAGCAGCGAGGCCGCCGGGTCGAGCAGCGAGGAGGTGGCCAGTTCCTGGGCCACCGAGGCGCGGCGCACCAGCTGGGCGTCGAGCGAGGCCCGGGCCGCGTCGATCCGCGCGTGCAACCGGTCCAGTCGGCCGGCCGTCCAGCTCAGGTACATCGCGAAGAGCACGACCGCGACGGCGGCCCAGATCCAGGTAGTCACGGCCGGTCAGGCTACAGGGCGGCCGCCCGGTAGACGTCGCGGTCCAGCTCCACCACGTTGACGGCGAGGTGCACCCGCCCGCCGCCGACGTGCCGCTTCAGCAGGTCCAGGACGGCCTCGCTCAGCGCCGTCCGGGCCGCGGGGGCGCGCCCGGAGAGGATCTTCAGCTCCAGGTACACCATGGCCCGCTCCGGGTCGCCGTCGCCGAGGAAGGCGTCCTCGACCGGGCGGAAGCGGGTCTTGCACGACTCCACCGTGGTGTCGATCGCGGCCGCCACCAGCGGGTGCAGCTCCGCGGCGAAGGCCCGCCGGTCGAAGCCGAGGCGCGGCGAGTAGTCGACGGAGATCTGCGGCACGGGGCCCCCTCTGGTCTGTGCGGTCGCCTTACGGGTCGGGCTTTCAGGTCGGGCTTTCAGGTCGGGCTTTCAGGTCGGGCTTTCAGGTCGGGCTTTCGGGTGCGCGGTCAGTCGCGGGCGGCCAGGCCGAACCGCTCGCGCCAGCCCACCCGCTCGTCCTCGGCCACCGGCGGCATGCCGTCGGTGACCGTCTCGTACACCGACAGGATGTCCGCGCCGACCGTCTCCCAGTCGAACCGCCGGACGTGCCGGGACGCCGCCTCGCGCAGGTCGCGCAGCCGCTCCGGGTCGCCGAGCAGCTTCACCGCGGCTGCGGCCAGCGCGTCGGCGTCCTCGACCGGGAACAGCTCGCCGGCCGCGCCGCCGTCCAGCACCTGCCGGAACGCGTCCAGGTCGCTGGCCAGCACCGGCGCCCCGGCCGACATCGCCTCGACCAGGATGATGCCGAAGCTCTCGCCGCCGGTGTTCGGCGCGACGTACAGGTCGACGCTGCGCAGCAGCCTGGCCTTCTCCTCGTCGCTGACCATGCCGAGGAACTCGACCTGCGCCCGCACCCCGGGGGCCAGCCCCTCGACGGCCTCCTCGCGGTCGCCCTTGCCGGCGACCAGCAGCCGGGTGCCCGGCCGCTCCTCCAGGATCCGCGGCAGCGCGGCGAGCAGCGTCGGCAGGCCCTTGCGCGGTTCGTTGATCCGGCCGATGAAGCCGATCGTCGCCGGGGCGCCGGTGCCGGCGAGCACGCCGCCCCGCCAGCGCGGGTCGGGCTCGGCGTCGGCGAAGAAGCGGACGTCCACGCCGTTCGGGATGACCACCGCGTCGCCGCCGAGGTGCTCGACCAGGGTGCGCCGGGCGTACTCGCTGACCGCGATCCGGGCGGACATCTTCTCCAGGCCCGGCTGCAGGATCGGCGAGGCGGCGATCATCGCCCGCGACCGCGGGTTGGACGTGTGGAAGGTGCCCACCATCGGCCCGGACGCCGACCACGCGGCCAGCATCGACAGGCTCGGCGAGGAGGGCTCGTGGACGTGCAGGATGTCGAAGCGCCCGTCGTTCAGCCAGCGCCGCACCCGGGCGGCGGACAGGATGCCGAAGCTGAGCCGGGCCACCGAGCCGTTGTACGGCACGGCGACCGCCCGGGCGGCCGAGACGACGTACGGCGGCAGCGCCGACTCGTCCTCGGCCGGGGCCAGCACCGACACCTCGTGGCCGAGCCGGATCAGGTGCTCCGCGAGGTCGCGGATGTGGAACTGCACGCCGCCGGGCACGTCCCAGTCGTACGGGCAGACGATGCCGATCCTCACTTCTGCGCCCCCTGCCCCGCGCCCGCGGCGCGATCGGTGCCGAGGTCGGCCAGCCACAGCTTCTGCAGCATGTGCCAGTCCTCGGCGTGCTCCCGGATGCCCTCGGCCCACACGTCGGCGAGCGCCTGCACCATGGCGGAGGTCCGCTCGCGCTGGTCGCCCTCGGCGGGCGGCGGGATCTCCGGGTGGATCTCGGCGCGCATCAGCGGGCCGTCGTACCAGAGCGTCACCGGGAAGAGCGCCGCGCCGGTGCGCAGCGCGAGTGCGGCCGGCCCGGCCGGCATCCGGGTCGGCTCGCCGAAGAAGTCGACCTGCAGGCCGGCCGCCGAGAGGTCCCGGTCGCCGAGCAGGCAGACCAGCTTGCCCTGGCGCAGCCGCCGGGCGAGCGTGCCGATCACCGACACGTCGGAGCCCGTCAGCGGCAGCACCTCCATGCCGAGGCCCTCGCGGTACGCCACGAAGCGGTCGAACAGCTGCTCCGGCTTCAGCCGCTCGGCGACGGTGGTGAACGGGTACCCGCCGGCCGAGGCGATCCAGGCGCCGGCGAGGTCCCAGTTGCCCATGTGCGGCAGCGCGAGCACCGCGCCGCGGCCGGCGGACATCGCCTCGTTCAGCTGCTCCAGGCCCTTGACCGACATGGCGTCGGCGATCCGCTGCAGGCTCCAGGCCGGCAGCCGGAAGGACTCCATCCAGTACCGCATGTAGGAGCGCATCCCGGCCCGGGAGAGCTCGCGCAGCCGTGCCTCGTCCGCCTCCGGGTGCACCCGGCGCAGATTGGCCTCCAGTTGCAGCACGCCCTTGCCGCGGCCGCGCCACACCCGGTCGGCGATCCGCTCGAACAGCGTGCGCGCCACCCGCTCGGGCAGCCGCTTCACCACCGCCCAGCCGGCCGCGTACAGCCAGTAGACCAATCGGTCCTTCACGCCGCCCCCTCGACTCCCGCCGTCTCCCGGTCGGCCTCCTGGGCCTCCCGCCGCACCGTCAGGATGCGCTGCATCACCGTCACCAGGCTGCCCGCCGCGACCACCCAGAGGGCGAACGGCAGCAGCCACTCCACGTACGGCAGGCCGAACGCGGACAGGCCCGCCACACCGGCCGCGACCAGGCTGATCACCAGCCGCTCGGCCCGCTCGACCAGGCCGTTGACGTTCACCGGGAAGCCCAGGCTCTCGCCGCGTGCCTTGGTGTACGAGACCACCTGGCCGCTGGCCAGGCAGAACACCGAAACGGCGCAGAGCAGGTCGTTGTTCCCGGTGCCCGCGTACCAGAGCGCCAGACCGCCGAAGATCGCGGCGTCCGCGACCCGGTCCAGCGTCGAGTCGAGGAACGCGCCCCACTTGGAGGAGCGCCCGGCCTGGCGGGCCATGTTGCCGTCGACCAGGTCGGAGAAGATGAAGAGGGTGATGGTGATCGTGCCCCAGAAGAACTCCCCGCGGGGGAAGAACACCAGGGCGCCCGCCACCGATCCGGCCGTCCCGATCAGCGTCACGGCGTCCGGGCTGACGCCCCAGCGCAGCAGCATCGCGGCGAACGGCGTCAGAACACGTGTGAAGAAGGCACGCGCGTATTTGTTGAGCATGGCCTTCCCGACCGCTCCGATCTCACCGGACTCCGCCCGCGGCCCCTGTGCCGCCGGGCGGCCGAGCGGATCGGCCCGCCCGGCTGGACAATGGTATCCACGCTGATCGCGGGACTTCGCCGCCCCACGCCCCCGAGCAGCCCGCCGGCCCGACCGGCCCACCACGCACGGCACGGAGGCACCCGACGCCCCGGCCGTGAGCACCGCTTGTGACCCGCGCGAGCGCGCCGCAGCCACCCGCGAACAGCAGGAGAGCAGCCATGGCGGACCGAGCAGCCACCCACACCGCGGCCCCCACCGTCGAACGATCCGACCGGCTCCGCAACGTCGTCCTCATCGGCGCCACCGGAGCCGGCAAGACCACCCTCGCCGAGTCCCTCGCCCTCACCGCGGGCGCGCTCACCCGGGCCGGCACCGTCCCGGACGGCACCACCGCCGCCGACCACGAGGAGATCGAGCACCAGCAGCAGCGCTCCGTCCAGCTCGCGCTCCTCCCGCTGGCCTGGCAGGACTGCAAGATCAACCTGCTGGACGCGCCCGGCTACGCCGACTTCGCCGGCGACATGCAGGCCGCGCTGCGCGCCGCCGAGGCCGCCGTCCTGGTGGTCTCCGCCACCGACCCGGTCTCCGCGCACACCCTCGCGCTGTGGCGGGAGGTCCGGCTGCGCAACCTGCCCACCGCGATCGCCCTCACCCACCTCAACGCCGTCCGCGTCCACCTCGACGAGGTTCTCGCCACCCTCCAGGACGCCTTCGGCGAGGGCCACCCCGACTCCGTCCTGCAGCTGCACGACAGCGCGCTGAAGGACGGCCGGCTGCTCGGCTCCGTCGACCTGCTCACCGGCCGCACCTACGGCGAGCCCGGCGACCTGCCCACCGTCGACGAGGACCGCACCCACCTGGTCGAGGCGATCGCCGGCGAGGACGACGCGCTGCTGGAGCGCTGGGTCGCGGGCGAGGAGCTGGACACCGCCTCGCTGGGCGACGCGCTGCGCCGCGAGTTCCTGGCCGGCACCGTGCACCCGGTGCTCGCCACCGCGCCGCCCGCCGACCCCACCGGCACCGCACCCGGCGCCGCCGAACTCCTCGACCTGATCGCCGCGGTCTTCCCCTCCCCGCTCGACCGGGCCGACGACCTGCCCGCCTGCGACCCGGACGCCCCGCTCGCCGCCCAGATCGTGCACACCGGCGAGGACCCGTACGTCGGTCGGCTCAGCCTCGCCCGGGTGTTCTCCGGGACGCTGCGCCCGGACACCGTGCTGCACGTGCCCGGCGGCACCGACGAGAAGGTCGCCGGCCTGAGCTGCCCGTTCGGCAAGCAGCAGCGGCCCGTCCCGCACGCGCTCCCCGGCGACCTGGTCTGCCTCGCCAAGCTCACCGCCGCCCGCACCGGCGACACCCTCACCGAGGGCACCGAGGCCCTGGAGCCGTGGCCGCAGCCCGAGGCGCTGCTGCCGGCCGCCGTGCAGGCGCACAGCAAGGCCGACGAGGACAAGCTCGCCCAGACCCTCGGCCGGCTCACCGCCCAGGACCCGGCGCTGCGCGTCGAGCAGAACCCGGACACCCACCAACTGGTGCTCTGGTGCACCGGCGAGGCCCACCAGGCGGTCGTCCTGGACCGGCTGCGCAGCCGCTACGGCGTGCACGTGGACACCGTCGACTACAAGGTCGCGCTGCGCGAGACCTTCGCCGCCAGCTCCACCGGGCACGGCCGGCACGTCAAGCAGTCCGGCGGACACGGCCAGTACGCGATCTGCGACCTCACCGTCGAACCGCTGCCCGGCGGCGGCTTCGAGTTCGTCGACAAGGTGGTCGGCGGCGCGGTGCCGCGCAACTTCATCCCCTCGGTGGAGAAGGGCGTCCGCGCCCAGCTCGCCCACGGGGTGCTGGCCGGCTACCCGATGGTCGACGTCCGGGTCACCCTCACCGACGGCAAGGCCCACTCGGTGGACTCCTCCGACGCGGCCTTCCAGACCGCGGGCGCGCTGGCGCTGCGCGAGGCGGCCGCCAACGGGCGGATCCAGCTGCTCGAACCGGTCGACGAGGTGCAGGTGCTGCTGCCGGACGAGTACCAGGGCGCGGTGCTCAGCGACCTCTCCGCGCGCCGCGGCCACGTGCTGGGCACCGAGCCGGGCGGGCCGGGGATGAGCCTCGTCCGCGCGGAGGTGCCGGAGCTCGAACTCGTCCGCTACCCCGTCGAGTTGCGCTCCATCTCGCACGGCACCGGGCAGTTCTCCCGCAACTACCTGCGGCACGCCCCGATGCCCCCCACCCTCGCCGCCCGCTACGAACACGCCTCGTAGGGGAACCCCCGGGAGAGCCCCCAGGGGTGCGTGGGGGCACCTCCCCCAGCCTTCGGCCGGGAGGTGCCCCCACGCGCCCCTGATCGGCGTCTCCCCGAAGCGCTCAGCGCCGTGGCATCGCGCAGGCCGGCGTCCCCGCCGGCAGCAGGTGGCGGTTGCGGGAGACCCAGCGGTAGACGGCGGCGGCGATCGGCCGCACCGGAGGAAGCGCCAGCACAGCGCCCGCGTACGCCCAGGCGCCGCCGGAGCGCATCAGCAGCCGGGCGACCGCCTGCGCCCCGCCGTACACCCGTCCGCCGGGGGTGATCCACAGCACCTCCCGGCCGGCCCGCTCCTCGGTGACCAGGCCGCGCCCGCCCGCCCCGGCGTCCAGGGCCGCGAGGTCGGCGTACTGGTACGGCACGGCCTGCCAGCCGCCCGAGGAGAGGGAGGCCCGCGGGTAGCGTTCGGCCCAGGTCACGCAGCTGGTGCAGAAGGCGCAGTCCCCGTCGAAGACCAGCACGGGATCGTGCGCGATGAGTTCGGCCATGCCCCGATCCTCCCGCACCGCGGGCCGCCGCCGGCCGGCGTGACACCCCGGAGGATCGAACCGGCCGCGAAGTGGGCATGATCCCCTCACGGTGCTCGGCCGCGGGCGGCTGACGCCGGTTCAGACGATCTTGCCCGCGACCGGCCGGAGGCGCGATAGCCTGCGGCCGACAAGGGCGGATCCAGGGGAGGAGGGGCAGCCGCCGTGACCCAGCTCGACATGACCCCGGGTGCGCAGGTACCCCGCACGGACGTCGGCCCGCAGACCGCCGTCACTTCGGCGCTCTCCTCCGCGGCCTACCGCGACGGCACCTTCAGGGAGTTGGAGGAGAAGCTCGGCGCCAAGCTGAAGAACGGCCGCTTCGAGCTGTTCCGGCCGAGCGCCGGCGAGGCGTTCAGCCGGGCGGTGATCGACCGGACGCTGCCCGCCAAGCGGAACCCGCTGGTGCCGTCCTTCGGCACCGACGTGCGGATGGTGGTCGAGCACTGCCTGGCCGCCAACGACCTGCGCCACGCCCGGGACCGGCAGCTCGCCCTGGTCACCGTGGTCTGCGGGCTGCTCTTCCTGCCCGGCGCGCTGGTCTGGCTGGCCGCCTTCCAGGTGCGCGCCCAGCTGAAGAAGACGCATCCGGCCCGGGAGGGCTTCTACGGCACGCTGGCGCTGCTCGCCGCCTGCGGCCTGGCCCTGCTGTTCGCGATCCGCCCGCCGGTGGACGGCCCCTGGTCGCTGTACTTCCGGCTGATGATGCTGGCCCCGGTGGTCGGCTGGTTCGTCGCCCGGCGGATCTGCCTGCGCAGCACGATCGACCTGCGCACCCGCTGGCAGTCGCTGCTGGAGGGCGGCGCGGTGGCCGCGACGGTGCCGCAGGCGGTGCCGCGCGACGACCTCGACCGCAAGGCCACCGACCTGCGCGCCAGCCTGGAGCGGCTGACCTCCGAGCAGGAGACCAACATCCACCACTACGCGGGCCGCAAGGGCCTGCTGGGCGCCGGCATGCGCTGGGTCGCGGTGGAGATGAACGAGGACCTCCGGCCGGCCGCGGGGCACGCGGACTTCCGGACCTTCCACCGCTGGGACCTCGCCCGCAAGATCGCCGAGCGGCTCGGCTCGGTCGCGGCCAGCGAGGTGCCGGGCGGCGACATGCCGCACGTCTCGGTCGCCCACTGGGTGGTGCAGGACATCCCGGAGGGCGCGGACGAGATCGGCCGCCCGTCCACCCCGGAGATGGACGGCTACCGGATGCGCGACTTCGGCATCCAGCAGATCGCCAACCGGCAGACCATCGGCACCGACACCGACACCAACGTGGCCGCGCAGCTGGTGCTGCACAACGGCCAGGTGGTCGCCACCGTCACCGTCAAGGTCACCGTGCTGGGCCGCAACCTCCGGGTCTCCGTGTACGGGCACGCCCTCGGGCCGCTCAACGGGCTGTTCACGGCCAAGCCCAAGCCCAAGGAGAAGAGCGTCCCGAAGACCGGCAAGTTCTGGGAGGAGAAGACGATCGTCCTCCCGCTGATCGACGACGACGAGGTCGTCCGGCAGGCCGTCCGGGCGCCGTTCCACAAGATCCCCGGGCTGCTGAACTGGCTGGGCGGCTCGCTGACCCTGCCGGAGCCGTTCTGCCTCCGCCAGGCGTGGACGGACAAGACCTGGGACAGCCGGGCGAAGAGCGACTCGGTGCTCTACAGCGCCCAGCCGATCTTCAACATGGTGCAGACCACCACCATCGAGTTCCTCGCCGACCACGACGTGGACGTCGAGCGGTTCACCAACCGCGCCAACATCAGCCGCTCGGAGAACCAGGCCGTCCGCCCGTTCAAGGCCGACGCCTACGACGCCGGCTGAGCCGCCCGGACACGCACGCAGGGCCGGTACCCGAGGGAGTCCTCGCGGTACCGGCCCTGCGGCGTCCGTGCGGTGGGCTCAGCCCTGCGGCCAGGCGTCGGCCAGCATCTTGCGGGTGTCCGCGAGCAGCTGCGGCAACACCTTGGTGTGGCCGACCACCGGCATGAAGTTGGTGTCCCCGCCCCACCGCGGCACCACGTGCTGGTGGAGGTGGGCGGCGATGCCGGCGCCGGCGGCGGCGCCCTGGTTCATGCCGATGTTGAAGCCGTGCGCGCCCGAGGCGGTGCGCAGCGCCGTCATCGCGTGCTTGGTGAGCAGGGCGAGCTCGGCGGTCTCGGCCTCGTCCAGCTCGGTGTAGTCCGCGACGTGCCGGTACGGGACGACCATCAGGTGGCCGCCGTTGTACGGGTAGAGGTTGAGCACCGCGAACACGGACGAGCCGCGGGCCACGACCAGGCCCTCCTCGTCGGTGAGCCTCGGGATGCTGCAGAACGGGCAGCCGTCGTCCGGGGACGGGCCGGTGGGCTTGTTCTCACCCTGGATGTAGGCCATCCGATGGGGGGTCCACAGGCGGCGGAAGCCGTCCGGCTCCCCCACGCCCCGCTGCAGTTCGGGCTCACTCGTCATGCCGATCAGCATATGCGTCCCGACAGGCGGGACGAACAGGCCGGGGCGGGTCCGTGCGGACCCACCCCGGCCTCGTGCGTCCGAGGTCAGACCTGGATGCGGCGCTGCACCGCGTCCACGATCTCGGCCACCGCGTCGGCGACCGGCACGCCGTTCTTCTGCTCGCCGTCGCGGTAGCGGAAGGACACCGCGCCCGCCTCGACGTCGTCGTTGCCCGCGATCAGCATGAAGGGGACCTTCTGCTTCTGGGCGTTGCGGATCTTCTTCTGCATGCGGTCGTCCGAGGTGTCGACCTCGACCCGGATGCCGTGCTTCTTGAGCTCGGCCGCGACGTCCAGCAGGTACGGCACGTGCTCGTCGGTGATCGGGATGCCGGTCACGGTGACGGGGGCCAGCCACGGCGGCATGGCGCCGGCGTAGTGCTCCAGCAGCACCGCGAAGAAGCGCTCGATCGAGCCGAACAGCGCACGGTGGATCATCACCGGGCGCTGGCGCGAGCCGTCCGCCGCGGTGTACTCCAGGTCGAAGCGCTCCGGCAGGTTGAAGTCGAGCTGGATGGTCGACATCTGCCAGGTGCGGCCGATGGCGTCCTTGGCCTGGACGGAGATCTTCGGGCCGTAGAAGGCCGCGCCGCCCGGGTCCGGGACGAGCGGCAGGCCCTGCTTCTCGGCCACGCTGGCGAGGACGGCGGTGGCCTCCTCCCAGGTCTCGTCCGAGCCGACGTACTTCTCCGGGTCCTTGGTGGACAGCTCCAGGTAGAAGTCGGTCAGGCCGTAGTCGCGCAGCAGGTTGAGCACGAAGGTGAGGGTGGAGTCGAGCTCCTCCGCCATCTGCTCGCGGGTGCAGTAGATGTGCGCGTCGTCCTGGGTGAAGCCGCGGGCGCGGGTCAGGCCGTGCACCACACCGGACTTCTCGTACCGGTACACCGTGCCGAACTCGAACAGGCGCAGCGGCAGTTCTCGGTAGGACCGGCCGCGCGCGTCGAAGATCAGGTTGTGCATCGGGCAGTTCATGGGCTTGAGGTAGTAGTCCACGCCCTCGTCGAGCTGCATGGGGGGGTACATGCCGTCGGCGTACCAGTCCAGGTGGCCGCTGGTCTCGAACAGCTTCCCCTTGGTGGCGTGCGGGGTGTAGACGAACTCGTAGCCCTCCTCCTCGTGCCGGCGGCGCGAGTAGTCCTCCATGGCCCGGCGGATGATGCCGCCCTTGGGGTGGAAGACGGCGAGGCCGGAGCCGATCTGCTCCGGGATCGAGAAGAGGTCGAGCTCGTTGCCGAGCTTGCGGTGGTCGCGCTTCTCGGCCTCCACCAGGAAGTCGAGGTGCGCCTTCAGCTCGTCCTTGCTCGGCCAGGCGGTGCCGTAGATGCGCTGCAGCATCGGGTTCTTCTCGCTGCCGCGCCAGTAGGCGGCCGCGTTGCGCATCAGCTTGAAGGCCGGGATGTGCCGGGTGCTCGGCAGGTGCGGGCCGCGGCAGAGGTCGCCCCAGCACTGCTCGCCGGACTTGGCGTCCAGGTTGTCGTAGATGGTCAGCTCGCCGGCGCCGACCTCGACGTCGGCGCCCTCGCCGGCGGTCGCGGCGGAGCCCTTGAGGCCGATCAGCTCCAGCTTGTAGGGCTCGGCGGACAGCTCGTCGCGGGCGGCGTCGTCGGAGACCACGCGGCGGGAGAACTTCTGCCCGCGCTTGATGATCTCCTGCATCTTCTTCTCGATGGCCTTGAGGTCATCGGGGTGGAAGGGCTTCTCGACGTCGAAGTCGTAGTAGAAGCCGTCCTTGACCGGCGGGCCGATGCCGAGCTTGGCCTCGGGGAAGAGCTGCTGCACGGCCTGCGCCATGACGTGCGCGGTGGAGTGCCGCAGGATGTCGAGGCCGTCCTTGCTGGAGATCTCGACCGGCTCGACCTCGTCGCCGTCCTGGACGGCGTAGGCGAGGTCCTTCAGCTGGCCGCCGACGCGGGCGGCGATGATCGAGCGGTCGTCGGCGAAGAGCTCGGCGGCCGTGGTGCCCGTGGTCACCACGCGCTCTTCCCGATCGGGTTCGCGGTTGATGATGATCCGGACGTCGGTCACCGGTCTCTCCTGACATCTGTGGTCCGCAGCACTCTGCTGCGCACGTCGATGGTACCGAGAGCGGCAGCTCCGGTGCGCACCGCGCTCTCCCCCGCGCCGCGGCCGCCCCACCGGCCCGCCCGGCCCCTCCCGCACCCCGCACCGCACCCGTCCCGGGACCCCGGGGCGAGGAGCGGCCGCGACGTGCGGTTGAGCGGCCGTCAAGTGCGGTATCACCAGGACAGAGCACGGTGCGCCCCTGGTCCTCGGGGGCGCGCCGGGCAACAGCCCGGCGGCACTTGAGGGGCAGTCATGCAGAAGTCCCGACCCTGGCACGAGGGGCCGATCGCCTCCTTCGACACCGAGACCACCGGCGTGGACGTCGAGCACGACCGGATCGTCTCCGCCGCACTCGTCCTGCAGTCCGCCCCCGGCAGCGCCCCGGCCACCACAACCTGGCTGGCCGACCCCGGAGTTCCGATCCCCGAGGGTGCCCGCGCGGTGCACGGCATCAGCGACGAGCACGCCCGCGCCCACGGCCGCCCGCCGCGCGCGGTGGTCTCCGAGGTGGCCCGCGCGCTCGCCGAGCTGTCCCTCGCCGGCGTCCCGCTGGTGGTCATGAACGCCCCGTACGACCTCACCCTGCTCGACCGCGAGCTGCGGCGGCACCGCGGCAGTTCGCTCGGCGAGGCGCTCGGCGGCACCGAACTCCTGGTGCTGGACCCGCGGGTGCTGGACAAGCACGTCGACCGCTACCGCAAGGGCCGCCGTACGCTCACCGATCTGTGCGCCCACTACGGGGTGCGGCTGACCGGTGCCCACGAGGCCGCGGCGGACGCCACCGCCGCCCTCGACCTGGTGCGGGCCCTCGGTGTCCGGCACCCGGAGCGGCTCGGTGCGCTGCCGGTCCCCGAACTCCACGTCCGGCAGGCGGTCTGGCACGCGGCGCAGGCACGCGGGCTGCAGGACTGGTTCGACCGGGAGGGCACCGCGGAGCGGGTGGACACCGCCTGGCCGCTGCGTCCGGCCCGTTGCGGCTGCGGCCGGCCGCTCACCACCGAGCACCGCTGCGAGGCCGCGGCCTGAACCGCGGGCCGGCCCCGGAGCCGGAGGCGACGGGGGATGCCGACAGGTACCGACGGGCGCCGACAGGTGCCGACAACGACAGAGGCCCCGGCCGCACTTGGCGGCCGGGGCCTGCTGCTCGGTGGGCGATACTGGGATCGATCG